>JACIWR010000190.1 GCA_014360845.1 Anaerolineae bacterium | reverse complement strand
TTCTTCGATCTCGCGGAGTTGAACTCCGCGAGATCAAAAGCTGCACTCCGTGAGATCAAAAGTCCATCCACAAGTTTGAGTTGCTCAGCCTGCAGCCTCGGCCTGAGCCCGGGCGAACGCTCACGGCGCAGCCTGCCCTCTTGGACTCCGCTCAGGGCAGGCTGCGCCGTTTCGCTTCTCACCTCGCCTCTCACAATGAAGAAGTGCGGTTGTAGCATTAGAGCTGGATGTTGCTGTAATCAGCAATGACCAAGCGCAAAGCTTTAGGCTTTTTCTCCGAGTTGGCGATGTAAGCATGCCGCCCGATCAGGCTGCTCTCGATGCGGCGGCTGACATCCAGGATTTCACAGTACTCCAAGACCACGCTGTTTTCTATTTCGCTGTTGCGAATGAGCACATCGTGGTAGATGGAAGTGAAAGGCCCCACGTAAGAGTCAATGATTCTGGAGTTCTCCCCGATAATCGCCGGCCCCCGAATCACGCTGTTCTCGATGTACGCCGTAGGCGCGATTTCCACCAGGCCGGAGACGTCGGTGTCGCCGTGCAGGCAAGATTCATCTACGCAGCCGTGCAGGCGTGACAAGGCCAGGCGGTTGGCCAGGATAATGTCGTCCGATTTTCCGGTGTCAATCCACCAGCCCTGTAGTTCGTGATAGTCAACGGTGTAGCCGTCATCAATCAGGTTCTGAATGGCCTCGGTAATCTCCAGTTCACCTCGCCAGGAGGGTTTCAAGCGGTCCACGGCGTCGAAGACGTGATGGTCGAAGAGATAGATGCCCGTGGCTACCAGGTTGCTGGGCGGCACTTTGGGCTTCTCCACCAGGCGCACGATTTTGCCCTCACGCAGTTCGACCACGCCGGACTTCTCCGGATCGGGAACTTGCTTCAGAAAGAGAAAGCAGTGGACGCTCTCGTCTTCGAGAAAGCGCTTGACGTAGGGAGCAATGCTTTCCTCGGTGAAGTTATCACCCAACATCATCAAAAAACGCCCCTTGCCCAGGAAGGGCTGGGCGGTCTTCAAAGCATGGGCCAGGCCACGGGGCGCATCCTGTTCAATGTAAGTGACTTTGATCCCCCAGCGGGAGCCATCGCCCACGGCTTCTTTGATCTGCTCCTTGGTATCCCCCACAATGATACCCAGATCATCAACGCCGGCCTCCACCGCCTGCTCGATGGCGTAGAAAAGCACCGGTTTGTTGGCCAGGGGGATCAACTGTTTAGCGTTGGTGTAGCTCAGGGGGCGCAAACGGGTTCCTTTGCCCCCGCTCAAGATTATTCCCTTCATCGGCAAGTTCCTCCTCCCAAATATCGTGCGCTGCCCTCGGGGCTATCCTACCGCAGGTGTGGAACCCACGGGAAGGTCATACGTTGTAGTAACCGTTCAGCGGCGATTGGAAATCACCCTTGGGGACCTCTGGCCGATTGTCGGCCTCCGCCGACAATCTCATTGTTACGCAAAAGGAAAGGGTCGGCGCAGGCCGACACCTGGCGCAAAGCGCCCAGGGAGAGCGATTTCAATCGAACTGAACAATCACACGCCGCAAATGTTAGCACACTTCATCCCCGGTGTCAAATGTAGCCAACAACTGGCGCAGGTAAGCCAGTAGATCGTCGCGCAGGTCGTCGCGCCTCAAGGCCAGTTCTATGTTGGCCTTGAGGTAGTTCAGCCGGTTACCGGCGTCGTAGAAGACGGCGTTACGCACTTCACAGCCGTAGACCGGCTCCTCTTGCGCCAGGACGCTGACCGCTTCCGGCAGCCAAATCTCTCCCCCGCGGCCCGGGGCGATGGTCTCCAACACGGGAAAGATGCCCGGCGTCAGCAGCCAACCGCTCACCGCCGCCAAATCGGAGACGATTTGCTCTGGCGAGGGCTTCTCAATGAGACTGAGAACCCGATAGACGTTATCGCGCAGCGGCTGCACAGTGGCCATTGCCGCCCTGGCGATGCCCTCCGGACCGAAACGCATCAGGCTCAGCACCGAACCGCCGAGTTCCTCGTACACGTCCAGGAGCTGACGGGCGCGGAGAGGGGCGGCATGGATGAAATCGTCGCCCCACAGCACCAGGAAGGGTTCATCGCCGATCACATGGCGGGCGCAGAGCACAGCGTGCCCATTGCCCAGGGCCTCCGGCTGGCGCACGTAGACCAGGCGGGCCATCTCGCTGAGGCGCTGCACCTGGGCGCATTCCTCTGTCTTGCCCGCCTGCAATAGCCGCTGCTCCAGTTCGAAAAATCTGTCGAAGTAGTCCTCGATGGCCCGTTTATGCCGCGCGGTGACGATCACAATCTCCTCGATGCCCGCCTGGACCGCTTCCTCCACCACGTAGTGAATCACCGGGCGGTCTACTATGGGCAGCATCTCTTTGGGCACGGCTTTGGTCACGAGCAGGAAACGAGTGCCCCAGCCCGCCGCCGGAATCACCGCTTTGCGCACTTTCTTCACTAACCCCCTCCTCAACCAAAAAGCCTTGCCACAAAGAGCACGAAGGGGACAACGTCTTTTCCCTTTGTGTCTTTGGAGCCCTTCGTGTCCTCTGTGGTGAAATTCTTGCCCAACGAGCAAGGACCTCACTTGGAAAGTACTACAGTTCGCCTCTTAGCATCTCCTCGTAAACGGCGTAAGTCTGCGCGGCTATCTGCGCTTGAGTGTAATGAGCCAGCACACGGGCCCGCCCACGGCGACCCAGCTCGCGCCGCAGGGATGGGTCGTGCATCAGCCGCGCCAGGCATTGACGCAGGGCCTCCACATCACCTTCCGGAAACACCAATCCGGCGTCCCCGATCACCCGCGGAATCTCGCCGCAGTCTGAACCGATCACCGCCACCCCGCAGGACATGGCCTCTACCAGCACCCGCCCGAACTGCTCTTTCCAGTTGGCCTGGGTCTTAGAGGGCAGCACCAGCACGTCCAGTCGCCGCAGGCGCGCCGGGACCTCAGTAGAGGGTACTTGCTCCTCAAAGCTCACCTGCCGAGCCACGTGCAAAGCCCGCGCCTCGGCCTCCAGCGAGGGGCGCAGCGGCCCACTGCCCACGACGCACAGCCGCCAGGGGCCGTCCAGTCCGACCAGGGCGCGAAGCAGGTCGTCCACGCCCTTCTCCGCCACCAGCCGCCCCACGTAGCCAACGGTGAAGTTATCCCCGCTTTCCCCTCCGTCGCCAGGGGAGAACATTTCCGGGTCCACGCCGAATTGGGGGATGACTCGCACCGGCCCGCGATAGCCCTTGGCTCGCAGAACGGTCACCGCGTCGCTGTTGCCGGCGATGGCAAAGGCCGCCCGGCGCAGGTTGTACTGCTCGATCCAGGAGAAGGGCGGGGGATAGCGGCGCAGCAGGTTCTGCCAGGTGAAGAACAGAGGTCTGGCCCCAAACCTCCGCGCCAGCCCCATGGCCTGAGCTGTGGCCACATTGTACGGCTCCTCGTCAATGTGCACCAGATGAGGCCGCACCCGTCTGAACTGGCGCGCCAGGCGGGGATAGAAGTGGACGTGAAAATGGCCGTTGAAGGCCATGGGTTCAACGACCAATTCGTAGCCCTGGGTATGGGCCCGCTCCAGGCGGATGACGCCGCGCTCGTCGCGCCAGTAGGGAGGCACGACCACCGTCAGTTGCACGCCGGGCAGCCGGGCCAGTTCCTCCAGTTTGCGCTGATAACTGCCCACCAGGCAGGCTTTGGAGACCATCAACACGCGCAACGGGAGCCCCTCCGTCACCTCGTTATCCCAGCGAGACCTCGCGCAGATCAATCAAATGAGCTTCGCTGGCGCCCAACCCCAACGCCTGGGCGGTACTAAGATGACGCGCGCCCTCGATTAAGTAGCCCGCGCTGTGGCCTCGTTCCTGCCGGTGGCGCACCAAAATGTCGCGGGCGACAGTGTCCAGGGCGACGGGGTCGAAGGAGAGCAGGATGGCGTTTTCCCGCTCGGGGTTGTTCCAGTCGAAGGGGCTGACGTTGAGCGCCGCGCCCACGATGAGGCGGGTTTTGTCGCGGATGTTGGGCTGGGCGTTAAGCTCGGCGATGGCCGGGTCGCACCAACTGCCGTGCAAGGAGCCGGGACGATTCACCGAGCCGTAATGGTTCTTTAGCGACACACTCACTCCCGCACCGCTGTGTTGCTTGGGAGTAGGCAGGTTGATGAGAGCATCATACTCGTCGAGTTCTTTGTAAAAGCGGACTGTGGCCTGGGTCAATACCGCTTCCGTGCCCTCCCCCCGCGCGCCATGGCACCGAATGCCCTTGTCGCCCTCGTTTAGCTTGTAACCGGCGGCGGCCAGCTCGTGGTCCGTGCGATCGAAGATCAGAATGTTCTCCCCCGGCAGTCCCGCGTCTTTCAGTCGCCGGGCCACGGCGTAAGTCACCACGGGCTGGGTCGGACCGCCAGCGGCGATGCAGTTGACCTTGAGCAGCACTCGCTCGCCGGGAGCGAAGAGGGCGCGCCAGACGGCCATCACGTCAGCGGAATCGGTGAGCGCGCTGAGTCCGGCGTCCAGCATCTGGAACACGATGTCGGGGTCGGGCCCGTCGCTCGTCCACACTCCACTGTGGCGCACGATGACCACGCGACTGGTGGGGGTGGCGGGCCAGTGGGCCATCAGCGTCTGGCGATTCAGAGCGGGCGCGGGCAGCGGTGTGGCCGTGGGCGGCACGGTAGGAGTGGCCGGCACGGGGGTATAGGTGAGCGGGACCGGTGTGGGACTTGGCGCTGGAGGTGTGTAAGTAGGAGTGGAGGCGATTCCCGGCGTGATGGTGGGAGCAGGTTCCACAGCAGAAGAGGGCGGTACCGTCGCCGTGGCAGTGGGCGACGGCGATGGAGATGGCGATGGCGTAGCGGTCGGCTCTTCGGCAGCACGGCGACAGCCACTCAACCAGGCGAGCAGTGCTCCCAGGCTCAGTTGGAGAAATGTACGGCGCGAAACACCCCCGTTTTGTCTTCGTCCCTTGTTCATTGATCCTCCGTCCTTCGTCTTCTGTCAACGGCTATGCAGCGAATAAGCGAATCTCGACTTCGTTGACAGGGTTCGCACGCCAAAATGTCAAAATTGCAAAAGCACCGACCCGCCTACCACCACACTTCGTAGCCGAAACGGGCCAGCACTTCCCCCGCCTGCCTCTTCCACTCCCCGATGAGCAAATCCATCAGCGCCTGTAGCTCCTCCGGCGAGCGGTCCAGGGCCAAAGACAGGGCCTCGTAAACGCGACGCGGAAAATCGGCAGCCGTCGGTGGCCGCCAGCCGAAGCGGCCCTTGAGAGCGATGGATTGGGCCCAGAAGGCCCGCGCAAACCACTCCAGGTCGGCACGGGTGGTGTGTACACCATAGTGACGCAGCAGGCGAATCAACAAACCGTCGTCGCTCAGGCGCTCGCCCGCACCATCCTGGCTGAAGATGATGAAGGTGAAAGCGCACTGCGAGAGAGCGTTGGCCAGCAGCCAGAAAAATTCCCGCGACAGCATCCGCCTGACCACGCGCTCAAAACAAGCCAGATAGACCTCTTGAGAGGAGCCCGGTGGGGGCAACTCCTCCTCGATCTTGTAGAGCTGACCCACGTAATGCCCGAAGAAACGGGAGAAGGGCATCATGAAGGTCCACAGGGTGTTGCAGTGCCCGGCATTGCCCAGCGTGCCTTTCCCACTGGTGAACACGATGTCCTGCATCGGTGGGTAGCGCTCGGCCAGAGCCTGGGGCCCATCGGCGACGGCGCGCAGGGCCGGATACTCGTCTGCCTCTCCCTGCCGCAGCATGGTCACCGCCTGCACTGCTGCCTCCAGACGATTTTCCCCTGGGATGAAGCGGGGCACATCGCCGACCGGGATGAGACCCCGCTCGACTCCCTCAAACAGAGCGGCCAGCCCCAGCCCGATGTTCATCACGTCGCAACCCATCTGCTCGATGGGCAAAATCAGCCGGCGGTCTACTTCGGCGCGGAAATCTATTCGCGCCTGAAAAGTATCCTCCGCGGGAGTGAGGCCCAGCATGGCGAACACTGAATACGTCGGCTCGAAGTCGTCGAGGAAAACGTCCCGTCCACCGGGTGCATAATCCGCCGGAACCCAGTGCCAGTGACGACAGTCCACCTGACACCAATGGCAACCGGTGTGACCGTGACGGGTCGCTTTCAGCACCTGGGGGCTGCCCAGATCGGCCAGCGGATAACCGAGGCGTTGCGCGTTCCAGGCGGGGAGGGTGTTCTTGCCGGAGCGGTCCGCTCCGGTAGCGAACAGCTTGACGATAGTGCCGCCGGTCTTGCCCGACAGACGAGTGCAATACTTGCCCAGCAGGGGAGCGATGACCGCGTTCGGATTCCGCGCGAACGCCGATTCGTCCCCGGCGAAGAACTCGGAGAGCTCCATCGGCTCGCCGCGCAACACCAGGGCCGAGGCGAAGCGGGTGAACACGCTCCCCGCTCCCCCACGCCCGGCGTGATAAATCGCCTCCACGGCCAGATTGGCCGAGAGATAACCCCGGCGAGCCCCCTCCCCCAGGGTGAAGATGCTGCCGGCGTGTCTATCGCCGCTCAGTTCCCTTTCCAGCAGCCAGTAGAAAGCACTGCGCTGGCCAGCCGGCAGTTCGTCGGCGGGCTTGAACTCGACACTCAGATCCGGCGCGCGGTTGCTCACCACGACGATGGGGGGATTCGAAGCTCGCGATTGGCCGATTTGCTGACTCGCAGATTGGAAACAAATGGCGTCCAGGCCAAGGTTCAGCAGTTGCGCCGCTGCCCGTCCACCGACGAAGCTGTAGTGCGGCAGGCCGGTCAGGGGGGAGACGTAGCCCACACTGGCCTTGTTACCGGAGATGAAGGGCATGGGGCCCCGGGCGATGACCAGCGCTCCGGGGTCGCGGCGCAGCAAATACTGGCACAAGGCCTCGCCAGAGAGGACAAAGTAGTCCTCCCGCGGGTCCTTTTCCAGCGTCTCGACCCGAAACGTCTCCAGCCGCCAAGATCGAGCAGCCGGGTTGATTAACAGCACTCGTCGGTACATTCTTCCTCTCCAACAACCCCGCGGTCACCAACGCCTCACACGCGAAGGGCCTCCAACAGCCATCGGCCAAAAGGAGTGATGCGAAAAGCCACCAGGTCCGGGTACTCATCACCCAGCAGGCCGGCCTCATGCTTCGGCTCCACTATCCCAAAATCGGCGAGGATGTCTATCACCATCTGCCGGATGGCAGCGTGCAGCAACTCGCGGCCATAAGGTGCGGCCTGCTCTCCCCACTTGAGCCCGGCTTCTTGAATCAAATCGTCGGCAAACGGCTCAAAGGACACCAATGTATCCACCGGCAAGGCCAGGAGGTGAGTCAGAGTAATCTCCTCAAAGTCGGAGGGCAAATCCTCTCCCATGCCGGCGAAGGGAAAGGCAATGAGCCAGTTGACACCTTCCCACCAGGTGAGGAGCAAAAACCACACCTGTCCCAGGGGATCAAGGCGCAGAAATTGATCACCTCTGGATGTGAGTCGCCACCGCCGACTCGGACCTCCCTCCAGCAGCCCGGCAACGTGGGCCAGAGTGTGCAGGAAGTAGAGGGGCCAAACATCGTACTCACTACGCAGCCGATAGACATGGTCTCCGATAGCGACGTCCAGCTCCGGCGGGTTCACAAAGCGCGCCGTCACCTCGCGCACCGCTTTGAGAGTCAAGTTGCCGGTGCTCTGCGTGCCGGTGACCCGGTTGTCCCGCAGGTAGGTGAGCAAGGTCACCATATCGCGCCGCAGAGGCAGAGCCTCGGCCAGAGAAATCCACTCTCCCTTAACTCGTCGCAGCCAATTGGCCAGGCGACGAGCTTCTTCCGGCATAGCTTGATATCTATACATCATCACATCCTCCTTTGCTCGCGCAACCAGGCTCTGCGCATTACGCGTTCTTTTCCAACACCGTCTTACTGCCGGTAGACCTGTATCGCTGCCGCACCTTCCACCGGACACTGGTACTCGCAGGTGCCGCAGCCGATGCACAGGTCGGCGATGACGATGGGCTTCTGCACCTCTTCGTCTCCGCCCTGCAAATCAATGGCTTTGCCCGGCACAGGGCACATCTCCTCACAGACAATGCAAGGAATATCGCGGGCCCAGGGCAAACAGCGATTGCGATCAATCACGGCCACCCCCAGAGGCACCCGACGCTTGATGTCCAACTCCAAAGGGGGAATCGCCCCGGAGGGACAGACCTGTCCGCAGGCATTGCAGCCGTAATCACAATACCCCAGCCGGGGAACCAGGCGCGGTGTCCACACCCCTTCCAGCCCGGCCTCGAACAATACCGGTTGCAGACCCGAAGTGGGACAGACCTTCATGCACTGGCTGCAACGCAGACAGTGGGCCAGGAACTCGCCTTCGTCAGCCACTCCCGGCGGACGGATGAGCTGGGGGTGGGGCTGCTTGCTCTGAATGCCGGTGCGCAGCAGGGCCACGCCCGCCACCCCGGCGCCCAGGACGGTCAACACCTGACGGCGGGTCGGGTCGTATTCGCGGGGTGCATCGGGACGCCAGTGCCAGCGGAAGCCCACCCCGCTCTCGGGACAGGTGGTCAGGCAGTCGAGACAGACAATGCACTCGGAAGGGATAATCTCGTAAGTCTGGCGCGTGTCAATCGCCTCCACCCGGCAGACGCCCACACACTGGGCACAGCGATTACAGGCCGTGCCGATAACGGGTCGCAACAGCGAGACCTTCGACA
>JACIWR010000019.1 GCA_014360845.1 Anaerolineae bacterium | reverse complement strand
AAGGTGACTGTCACCTGAGCTGCTCCAACCCTCACCCGCCGTGGATGAGGGCGTCGGCAGGCATGCCCGGTTTCAGGCGATGGTCGGCGTTGGGGATGCGCACTTTGACGGCAAAGACCATGTTCACCCGCTCTTCCTTGGTCTGCACGTTTTTGGGAGTGAACTCGGCGCGGCGGGCGATGTAGGTTATCTCCCCCTGGAAAACTTCATCGGGGAAGGAATCAACTTTCACATCCACAGGCTGCCCCAGAGCGACCATGTTAATCCGGTTCTCCGGCACGTAGATGGTCAGGGTGACCTGGTCCAAATCGGCGACGGTCATCAGCGTAGCGCCTGGGGTGGCAATTTCACCCACGTGAGCCACCCGGCTGCTGACCACACCGTTAAGGGGTGATTTGATAATCGTCTGCGCCAACTGGACATCCAGGGTGGACAGGCTGGCCTGGGCCTGCCGTACTTTAGCGCGGGCCACGGCGATTTCCTCGGGCATGGCTCCCGCCCGCAGAGTATCCAGGGCGGCCTGGGCCACATCCACCGCTGCCTCTGCCACGCGATACTGTCCCTCGGCAGCACTGACCGCCGCGTTGGCGGCCACGGGATTGTCGCGCATGGCAATAAGGTTCTCCAGATGCCGCTGAGCGCCAGCCAGTTGAAGCTGTGCTTCTTGGACGGCTTCCTCGGCAGCAGCGGCCATGAAGTTGAGGACACGCCAATCGTAGCTGGTGGCTTTGTACTGATCGCGGAGCAGGCGTATATCCGCCAGCCGCGCCTGCGCCATCTCCACACCCAGTTCGGCCAAAGCCACTTGATTCCTGGCGGCGTTGATCTCCGTGTTCAACTCCTGCGGATTATCCCGGGCCTTTTTGGCGTTTTCCCAGGCCGTTTTCGCCCCATCACGCTGGGCTATGGCCTGAGCCAGAGCCGCCTCGGCTATTGCGATTTCCTCGGGCCGGGTCTGGGCTTCTATCTGGGCCAGCTCCGCCTGAGCCGCAGCGACGGCAGCCTCGGCCTGGGCGCGCTGGGCCTTCAACAGGGAGTCATCCAGGCGCACCAAGACCTGGCCCTGGCTGACGGTTTGCCCCTCGTCGGCCAGGATTTCCACAATGCGACCGCTGACCTCAGCGGTGATGTTCACCGTCTCGGCCTCGATGGTTCCTGAGGCCTCCAGGGACGGTTGCATGACACCGCTGGCTTGTGCCTGCGTGTACCACCAAAAGCCTCCCACTCCTGCACCCGCCAGTAGGATTACCGCTACGATTATCCCC
The DNA here is from genome assembly GCA_014360845.1 of Anaerolineae bacterium. Taxonomy (GTDB): domain Bacteria; phylum Chloroflexota; class Anaerolineae; order JACIWR01; family JACIWR01; genus JACIWR01. The sequence continues at coordinate 19,650 of JACIWR010000019.1, read as the reverse complement.
AACACTCGTTTCATTACGCACTCTCCTCTGTCCACAGACGTGAAACGCGGAACGTGAAACGTAAGGTGTGGTCCTTACGCCTCACGGTATATCAACACGGCGTCGGCTGGGATGCCTGGCTTCAGCGCGTGATCGGGGTTGGGCAGGCGCACCTCGACGGCGAAGACTACGTTCACCCTTTCTTCTTTGGTTTGCACGTTTTTAGGGGTAAACTCCGCCTCGGTGGCAATTTGCACCACCTGCCCCCGGAAAATGCGCCCCGGATAGGCATCCACGGTCACTTCCACTTCCTGACCAAGCTGGACCAGACCCAGGTCCTTCTCCGGCACGTACACGGTGAGGGTCACTTCATCCAGATTGGCTATGGTCAGCAAAGTCGCTCCCGGCACGGCCAACTCGCCGACACTGGCCGCTCGTTCCACCACAACACCATCCTGGGGTGCGTAGACGACCATCTTGGCCAACTGCACTTCCAGGGTTTTCAGGGCCGCTTCGGCCTGTTCGACCTGGGCGCGCGCAGCGGCGACTTGTTCTTCGGTAGGGCCGGCTTTCAGGGCGGCCAGTTGCGCCTCGGCCATGGCGACGGCGGCCTGCGCGCTGTCGTATCGGGCCTTAGCGTCATCAATTTGAGTGTCCACATCCTGCGGATCAGCGCGGATGGTTAGCAAATCGCTGAGATACTGCTGAGCGCTGTCCCGCGCGGCCTTGGCCGTTTCCAATTGCACCCAGGCCTGCCACAGTTGATACTCCGCATCGGTGGCGTAAGCGTCTGGTGAGACCTCCAGGCTCATCGGTATCTCTGCCGATGGGGGTAGAGAGATACTGGGCACGCCAGCGGCGTTGAGTTGGCGAGCTGTGTGCTTGGCGCTGTTGTACAGCATCTTCGCCGCTTCAACGTTGGCTTCTGCCTGCTTTATCCGGGATTCGGCCTGGGCCAACTGCGTCCGCGCCTGGTCAATCTGATCGTCCAACTCCTGGGGATGGTCGCGCACGGTCAGCAAATCCTGCCAGACCTGGTAGGCTGCGTCGCGGGCGGCGATGGCCTGGGCCAGGCCAGCCTCAGCCTCGCGGATCTTCCCCGGATGCACGCCGGCCTGCACCCGGGCCAGGGCCGCGCGGGCCACTTCGACGGCGGCTCTCGCTTCCTCCAGGTGAGCTTGCAGCAGGGAGTCATCCAGGCGCACCAGAGGTTCACCAGCGCGAACTTCATCCCCCTCATCGGCCAGAATCTCCACAATCCGGCCACCGAGTTCAGAGGTAATGGCCACTTCCTCTACCTCAATCGTGCCCGAGGCCACGATACCGTGAGCGGGTGGAGCGGGCTCGATTCTCAGTTCAGTCATGAGCTGACGTTGCACCTCCGGGTGCGTGGCGATGTACCAGCCCGCTGTTCCTCCACCAGTGATAAGTAGCAACAGAATCAATGCGGTCAACAACCGTTTCCTCATCTTTCCTCCTTCACCTCCCCCGAGTTCCCCTGAGTTCCCCTGAGTTCCCCTGAGCTTCCCCGAGTTCCCCTGAGCTTCCCCGAGTTCCCCTGAGCTCCTCCGAGTTCTCCTGAGCTCCTCCGAGTTCTCCTGAGTCCTCCCGAGTTCCTCAAAGCCCCCTACGCCTCTTTAGCACTCGATATAAACACATCCTCCAAAGAAGGAGCGATTAAATCTATCGTGCGTAGTGTTATCCCCTGTCGTTCCAATACCTCTTTGATAGTGGACTTGTGCGCCTCAGCGTCATCGGTCACCACGTGGATCAGCGCCCCGTAGAGAGCTATCTCCTCGAACAGACCCAGTTGGCGCAGGGCGGGTACGGCCACATCCGGGCGGTCGCAGTCAATCTCCAGCACCTGACCGCGCATTTTGGTCTCTTTTATCTCCTGGGGCGAGCCCTGGGCGACGATGCGTCCGCGCTGGATAAAGGCCAGGTCCTGACAGTGCTCGGCCTCGTCCATGTAGTGCGTGGTGACGAAAATGGTCGTGCCGCCATCGGCCAGCTCGTAAAGCAAATCCCAGAAAGCGCGGCGCGAGATAGGGTCCACGCCAGCCGTCGGCTCGTCCAGGAACAGCATCTCCGGCTCGTGGATGATGGCCGTTCCCAGAGCCAGACGCTGTTTCCACCCGCCGGAGAGATTCCTGGTCAACACCCTCTCTTTGCCCTCCAGACCGGCCATCTTCAGAATATAGGCTTTGCGTTCTTTCAGGCGCTTGTTGCGCACGCCGTAGGTGCCGCCGTAGAAGTTCAGATTTTCCTCGACGGTGAGGTCGCTGTACAAACTGAACCGCTGGGACATGTAACCAATGCGTTTGCGGATTTCCTCGGCTTGCCTGACGATGTCAAAACCCAGCACCGTGGCCGTGCCCGAGGTGGGGCGCAGCAGGCCCAGCAACATGCGAATGGTTGTCGTCTTGCCCGCACCGTTGGGCCCCAGAAAGCCGAAAATCTCGCCACGACGAATCGTGAAGTTGATGTGATCCACGGCGGTGAAATCGCCGAACTTCTTGGTCAGATTCTCGGCCACCACTGCATAATCGTTCAAACGGTCGGTCATAGATTCCCCTCGACGTTTATTTACCGCTATTCTAAACGCTTGCGAAAACTGCGCGTGGCCAGCCCCATGATAACGGGGCCGAAGATGCACAGCGCGATTACTTCGTTGGTCAACGTCGTTATACCCACTCCCTTGAGCACGATGCTGCGCACGATGAACAAAAAGTAGCGCAGGGGAATGGTGTAGCTGACTACCTGCAAAGCGGTCGGCATGGCTTCCAACGGGAAGAAAAAGCCCGAAAGAAATATGCTGGGCAGCAAGATGAAAAAGCTGAGAAACATGGCCTCTTGCTGAGTCTGGGCCACGGAGGAAATGAACAGCCCCAGACCCAGCGAGGTGAACAAGAACAAGAAAGAAAGACCTAACAAGAGGGAAATGCTGCCCCGGATAGGCACGCCAAACCAGAACACGCCAACCATGAGCACCTCGCTCAGGTCGAAGAAAGCCACGGCTACATAGGGCACCACCTTGCCCACCACCAGCTCGTAGGACCTGATGGGGGTGACAATGAGTTGCTCAATGGTGCCCTGCTCCCGCTCGCGGACGATGGCCAGGGCAGTGAAGAGCGTGGTCAGATATTGCAGAATGAGGCCCACCAGAGCCGGAATCATGTAGCTGGAGCTTTTCATCTCCGGATTGTACAACACACGGGGGCGCACCTCCAGGCCAGAAGCAGAACCGGTGGCCATTCCCAGTTGGCGCTGTATCACCTTCACTGACAGCGCCTGGCCCACGGTCTGCGCTGCGGCCAGAGCCACATTGGAGACGTTGGGGTCGGAGCCATCAATGAGAACCGCTATCTGCGGTCGGCGGTTGCTCAACAGTTGTTCGCCGTAACCGGCCGGTATGATCATGCCCGCTCTGGCCTTGCCGCTATCCAAAAGCTGCAAAAGACTGGCTTCCTCATCCACATAATAGGTGATGTCGAAGTAATTGGAAGCGCGGTAGGCGTCAATAAGCTCCCGGCTCTGGGGAGTGCGGTCCCGATCCAACACCACAGTACTCAGGTGCTCGATGTTGGTGGTAGCCACGTAGCCCAGCAGGATCATCTGCACCACAGGCATCAGAAACATAATGCTCAGGGTGCGCGGATCACGTCGAATGTGCAGGAATTCTTTGCGAATGATGGCTAATAGACGGCTCATTTTCTGTAAAAGTCACTTTCCTCGCATAGTTGGTGTGGGGCGCCGCTGGTGGACGGGGCCGTTCACCGCTGCGTCTCACTTTTCGCTCCGATAAGATCGCTACTCTATCCTGGTCCGACCCAAAACCAGCACCGAGGTGCTTATCAGAAAAACACCCAGCAGGTTTATGGCCAGCAGATGCGGCCAGAAGTCAGTGATGCCGGCGCCTTTCAGCATGATATTGCGCAGAATGACCAGCCAATGCCTGATGGGAAAGATGTTCGCGAGAAGCTGCATGGGCCGGGGCATGGTTTCCACCGGATAAGCGTAGCCGGAGAAGGTGACCATGATCATGCACACGCAAAATACCAGCAGCAGCGCCTGCAATTGATTCTTGGCGAAAGCCGAGACCAGCAGTCCCCAGCTCAATTCTACGAAGGTGTAGAAGAAGGCCAGAAACAGCAACAACGTCCACGAACCGCGCATCGGCACGGCGAAGACGAAGTGAATCATGAGGATGACGAGCACGAACTCGGCGTAACCGATGAGGATGGCCGCTGCTGCCTTGCCAATGAGCACCTCCAGGGGGCGCAGTGGAGTGACCGTGAGCTGCTCCAGGGTGCCCATCTCCCGTTCGCGGGCCACCGCTGCCGCCCCGATCATGGCCGCGATCACGCCGGCGATGAACCCCGCCTCCGAGGGGGTGGTGTAATTGGCTTTTTTCATCTCCTCGTTGAACCACACCCGCATGCTGACGTCCAGGGGCGTCAAAGCGTCTTCATCAACGGCCAGCGCCTGCAAACCGATCCTCTGCCCAAAGCTGGTAATCGCCCCTTCGGCGGCGCTCACCGCCGGCCCGGCGGTGGTGGAATCGGCCCCGTCCACGATGACCTGGACCTGAGGTGGTGGCGCTAGCGGGTCCTCCAGGCGCTGAGCAAAGTCCTGGGGAATAATGACCGCGGCCACTGCCTGCCCGTTGTCTATAAGCCTGCGCACCTCGCCCAAATCCGACAGATAGTATTCGGCGTCGAAAGTGCGCGTGTTTTCCAGGGCTGCAACCAGGGCGCGGCTGGCCCCGCTCTTGTCTTGATCGAGCACGGCCAACGGTAGATGCTCAATGGGCACCGAGCCAGCATAGGCCACCATAGCCGTCTCGGTCAACCCTCCGAAAAGGGCCAGGACCAGCAGCAGGGTGTTGCGTCGCAGTTGAATCAACTCTTTGATGAACAGGGTCCAAATGCGTCTGAGCATGATTCCCTCGCCAACCTCAGGCAAGCTTCTTTTTGAACAGAAGCATACTGAGGAACAAGAAGACCACCCCTATACCCAGGAGAAAGGCTGCATAACCCCACAAGGCTTCCAGCCCCTGCCCCTTGGTAAAAACCCCCCGGCTGATAATCACGAAATGGGTGGTGGGGAGCATCATGGATTCCATCTTCACCTCGGGTCCCATGCTGGCCAGGGGCAGGAGCAGGCCGGACATGAAAAACCCGGAGAAAAGAAAGATCAGCATGGAGGCCATCATGGCCACCTGTTGATTGTCAATCACCGCCGATAGCATCAGCGCGATGCTCAAGCTGGCGAACAGGAAATCGGCAGAGAGAAGCATGTAGAGCAACAGGTTGCCTCTGAAAGGGACGTGGAAGACGAAGACGGCCATGGCCACGCAGAGCAACACACTGATCAAACCGGTGAAAATATAAGGGATGAGCTTGCCCACCAGCAACTCCGCGCGCCGAATAGGGGTGACGATGAGTTGCTCCATGGTGCCCCATTCCCGCTCCCTGGTGATGGCCAGAGTCGCGGCCATGGCCGGCATGGACATGACTATCGCTACCAGAGCGGGGATCATGCCCACCGTGAATTTCATAGAAGGGTTATACCACGTGCGCAAGCGCAAATCAATGGGGGAAAGCTCCGTGAGCGGGATGCTCGCCTGGGCGAGGCGGGCGCTCAACAGTTGAGCGGCGAAATTCTCCGTGGTCAGAGCGATGTGGCGGATGGCGTGTTCCGCCGTGCTGGGACTGGTGCCATCAATGATGATCTGGAGTCCAGCGGTGCGACCGGCCAGGATGTCTTCACCAAAGTCTGAGGGTATTACAACCGCAGCTCTTATCTTGTCGCTCAGGAACCAACGCTCAATCTGCTGATAACTGCTGGCCTGGTAACCGAGGTCCAGGCTCTCGGTACTTCTCAAGCGAGCCAGGTATTGCCGCGACGTGGGGCTCTGGTCCTGATCGAGGAAGGCGACTTTCACGTTCTTGATGTCAATGGAAAAGGCAAAGCCCATCGTGAACAACAGCAGGAGGGGCGACAGGATGACCAGGATGAAGGACAGTTGATCCCGCAGAATGTGCCATATCTCTTTGCGCAACACCGAAAGCATCCGTTGTACAGACATATCTCTCTGTCGCTCTGCCCCTGTCGCTTGTGGCTACTGTTGGATTTCCACCTGCTGGGCGGTGGGGTCCGCTTCCATGCGCTGGCGGATCAGGGATATAAACGCCTCCTCCATCCGGGGTCGCGGGGTGCGGACGCCGGTGACGCTTATGCCCGCCTGAGCCAGGGCCGTGGTGACGGTTGCCTGTCGCTGTGCCGCATCGTCTACGAAGATGTGCAGCAAATCGCCGTAGGTCTGTATCTCCAGCACGCCGGGCAGGTCGGCGATGAGCCTCCGCGCGCGGCGCAAATTCGATGGCCGTAACTCCAGCAAATCGCCAGTGACCATCCCCTTCACCGCCTCCGGAGTGTCGCAGACGATGAGTTCCCCCTGGAACATCAACCCCACCCGCGAGCAACGTTCTGCCTCGTCCATGTATGGCGTGCTGATAAACAGCGTCACCCCCTCGATATGCAGATCGGCCAGAATATCCCAAAACTCGCGGCGAGACACGGGGTCTACGCCGGTGGTAGGTTCGTCCAGAAAGATAATCTCCGGTTTGTGGATCAGGGTGCAGGCCAGGGCCAGCTTTTTCTGCATGCCGCCGGAGAGGTGAGCCGCGCGTCGTTGGCGGAACTCGGTGAGGCGGGCGAATTCCAGCAAGCGCTCTATGCGCTCCTGGCGTTCCGGCCCCCGTATCTCGTAAACGTCGGCGTAGAAGTTGAGATTCTCCAACACCGTCAGATCGCGGTAGAGGTTGAAGCGCTGGGCCATGTAACCGATGCGGCGCTTGATCTGCTCGGACTGGGTGACGGTATCGTAGCCCGCTACGCGCGCCGAACCCTCCGTAGGATCCATGATCGCGGCCAGGAGACGGATGGTAGTCGTTTTCCCCGCCCCATCCGGCCCTACCAGGCCGAAGACTTCACCGCGACGGATGGCCAGGGTCAAATTGTTCACGGCCACGACATGCTTGAATTTCCGCGTCAGATTGTGGGTCTCGATGATGAACTCGTTGTCCTCGAACACCTGGTATCCTTCTCCTTCAACACTACAACCGCATTTAGCCGAAATGTTATTCTGAGCAACTCCGTTCGGGACAGTGGGGCGGGTTGGGCTTGGCCGCCGCCTCGGACGGCAGGTAGGCGGCTCCTTGGACTTTCCCACCCGATGATGGCACTGGGGAGGTGTCCGAAGTCAAAGGGTCTGCCTGGTGTACCCGCCGCCAACCTGCCCTACTGAACCTGGTATCGTATCTTCTCAATAATTTGGGGTAGGGGCAGGTCTTGCACCTGCCCGCCTGGGCGACCGCAAGGGTTCGCCCCTACATTTTGAGAAGATACCTGGTATCTTTCTCCTTTAGTTGCCCTTCGGCAGCCCTGGAGCCGACTTAATGGTGTAATCCCTCCAGGAGCACGTTGAGCATCGTTTCCGTCCAGGCAGTGATGTCTATCTGCTCAGGGTTCAGGAGCAATTGCATCACTATACCGTCGTACACGGCTATGAGCAGAGAAGCTACATGCTCCGCGTTTACCTGGCGGAACTCCCCCTGGCGGATGCCCTCTTCAATGATGGTGGTCAGAACCGCCGCGTAGGGCCTATAAATCTCCTGCAGGAGCTGATAGATTTCTTCCTCGTGGTAGGTGTGAGACCAGAAATCCAGCATCACGCTGATGAACGGTCGCGCTTTCTCTACACCAGAGGCTACGGAGCGGGCGATGGCACGCAGTTTCTCGGTCGGGGCTAGATCCGACTGGAGGATCTCTTCCAGGGATACCTCCATCTGCTGAAAGAAGCTCGTGATGGTGGCCAGGAAGATCTCTTTCTTGCTTTTGAAGTACCAGTAAAGACTCCCCTTACTCAGCCCGCTCTCGGCTACAATGTCGTCCATTTTGGTGCGGTGGTAACCCTTGCGGGCGAAGCAGGCCAGAGCCGCCTCGATGATTTGCGCTCGCCGTTCATCGGCTACGTCTACTTTGGGGGGCATGGCTCTCCTTCAGAAACATGTTTCAGCACATCACCATCAAGCGTAGCGGCAGTCCGCCGGGAGCGCAGCCACGTCCCTGCCGCCCCGCGCAGAGTGAGTGAGATTACTGGTCACTGCTGCTGGGGATGTGTTGAGCCTGTATCTTCTCAATAATTTGGGGTAGGGGCAGGTCTTGCACCTGCCCGCCTGGGCGACCGCAAGGGTTCGCCCCTACATTTTGAGAAGATACTTGAGCCTGATTCTTATCCCTTTATTCGCCGCAGAATCCACAGCACGATGAGGGACAGCCCCAGCGGGTCACCGATGGCCGCCGCCAAAGCGATGACGCCCCTGAACCCCAGGGCGGGCAGAATCCATAACCATTCGGGCACGCCCAAGATTATAGCTGCGAGGACGCTGGCCAGGATGTCTACCCCCAGGCCGTAGGGTGGTTCACTTTTGAAAAGCTTGGGCACTCCCCAGCCGATCAGTGCCCCGCTGATGATCCAGGCCATGAACAGGATAAGCAGTGCCATTTTCTTCTCTCCTTGGGATCTGTGCTGCATCCAGAGTCACAATATGCAGTTCTCTAGACTGACCGGTCGGTCTAGAGGGTGAATCGGGATTATACTCCCAAGGGCGAAATCTGTCAAGTCGCAATTTGTGGTGGGGTGTGCGTCGGTTTTGGGGCGAGTTTGTCCCGTAGCGGTCGAACGCTGCTGCGCCCTGAGCGAAGTTGGGGTAGCCGCGCTTTCCATAGCGGCCAACGGCCCCCAGCACCGCGAAAGCACACTGTCGTGACCGGGGTTGCGCGGTAAGAAACCGCGCCTACCATATTCTGGGGGGGGAGAGGTCTCCGAGGCCAGGGCACAGCAGCAACTCGCCTCCAAAGTGAAATACACCCCAACTCTGTAGCAATCTTGACAGATCACCTGAAGTGTGCTACAATATAATCACACAATGAGACTTTAGATTCATACAGTGAAACCAGAGCGCGGTGAGATTGGGCGATAGAGCGTACCACCACCTGCAATCGTCCAGGACCGGACACCGCACCCACGACTCGATCTTTTTCCCTCTGCCGGGCATAGCGCAGAGGTTGACGTGACTATCCCACCGAAGAAGAAGGTATCATAACCCCTCACTAGACCACAAGACAATGCTTTCCCAGTGGTGATGTGGGCCTGGTCGGGCTTGTGCACTTATGACTGGGGAAAATCTCTCGAAAGGGGGTGAGTCACTGCCACAATTGAAAACCATTCCTCGCTGACTTGTGCGCAATGCTGCAAAGATGTCTGGACAAGGACGTGTGATTCCTAAGAAGGAGGAAAGATCATGAAGAAGCTCGTGCTCCTGGTAGTCGTGGGCTCTCTGTTACTGGCGACAGCAGGATGCCAAACCCCGAAACCCGCCGAGACGGCTACCCCAACTACTGCACCGACCGCTGCCGCGGAGAAATTCCGCATCGGCGTGATTTACGACTTCTCCGGCCCCTTTGCGGCCGGTGGTTCCACCGCGGCAGCGACGGGCACGGAGATAGCGATCGAGATGGTGAATGAGCAGGGAGGTATCCTTGGCAAGTACCCTGTGGAAGCCATCGTCGCTGATGCTCAGTCGGACGCGGACGTGGCTGTCAACGAGGCGGAGCGGCTCCTCAACGCCGAAAAGGTGGATGCTCTGGTGGGCATCTACTCCAGCGCCCATGCGGTACCCATTGCCGCGAAAGTTGACCAGCAAAAAGCCTTCATCTGGCTTGGCGTGCCCAGCTCGACGGCAGTTCTGAAAGACAAACATTATCGCTACGTATTCCGCTGCCTCCCCCACTCTGACCAGTTCGGTGAACTATCACCCCAGTTCCTCTCTGAATTCTCCCAGGAAAAACTGGGCATCGCTCCCGAAGACCTGAAGGTCGCCATCATCTATGAGGATGGCCCCTATGGTACCGGTGTGGCCGCTGGGAATGAGCGAGGGGTGGAGAAGTACGGATTGCAGCTTGTGCTGAAAGAAGGCTATTCCTCAAGCGCCCCTGACCTCTCCGCTTTGATCACCAAACTCCGTCGAGCCCAGCCGGACGTTATCCTGCACACGGGTTACAACCCCGATATTACGCTTTTCCTGCGCCAGGCCCGTGAGCAGGGGTTGACTTTCAAGGCTCTGATTGGCCATGGTGCCGGGTATGCTCAGCCGGAGTTTGTGGAGAAGTTCAAGAGCGACATCGAATACTTCCTCAACGTTGATACACCAGCCGCTCAGCTCTTTGATCCCTCGGTGCTGGCCCCCGGTCTTGGCGATCTCACGCAGGAATATCTCAAGCGCTACGAGGAAAAGACGGGGGTGAAGGATCCTCCCAACCAGGCGAGCAGCGGTTTCAACTTCACCTGGCTCTTCTTGACCCAGGTCGTGCCCATGGCCTTGGAGAAGTACGGCGACTGGAGCCCCGACTCCTTGCGGCAGGCAGCCATGGACCTGGACATCCCCGATGGAGGCACCATCTCAGGCTTTGGTGTCAAGTTCTACCCGCCTGAGCATGAGATGTCTGGCCAGAACATGCGGGCCTTCCCGGTGTTGACCCAATATCGAGACGGCAAGGCCGTCGTCGTGTATCCGACCCAGATCAGCGCCGTGGAGCCGGTACTGCCGTTGCCCGCGGGACATCCGTACGCGGCTGAGTGAGTGGAAAAGCTCTCTCATTGCATCCCCTGATCTGACACTGTGACCTCCTCCCCGCCTTGGCGGGGAGGAGGTGCGGCCAAATATAAAGTGGTAAGGGGGGATTGAAGAGGGGGTGACTGTTCAGGCTGTCATGGCAAAAGCAGTCTCCCCCGTGCATTTGGGGGATAGCCCGCAATAGCGCAGACCTCCTTCGATCTCGCGGAGTTCAATTCCGCGAGATCGAAAAGGAGTTCAGCCTCGCAAAATCGAAGGAGGGGGCTGCAGCTTGAGGTGCTCGGGTTTCCGGGCCGCTTATTCCACCGCTGCCCCATCGGGTGCCTGAACAGTTGTGAGGAGGGAATCATAAAGGTGAATCATGACCGAGCCTCAATCAAGTAGGATGCCAATGCTGAAAATCACCGGTCTTTCTAAGCACTTTGGGAGCTTCGTGGCCGTCAATCAGGTTTCCTTTGAAGTTGAGCAAGGGGAGATTCTGGGGTTAATCGGCCCTAATGGCTCTGGAAAAAGCACTATTTTCAATGTTGTGGCGGGCCTGTATAAGCCGACGGCCGGATCTATCCTGTTCCAGGGAAAGGAAATCGGTGGCTTGCCGGCCCATCAGATATGTCATCTGGGCATTGGCCGGACCTTTCAGATTCCACGGCCCTTTTCCAAGTTGTCCATCCTGGAGAATGTGGTGGCGGCAGCCTTCTTCGGCTCGTCGCCACGGCCAGGCGCGAAAGCAGCGCGCGATCGTGCCTTGGAGGTTCTGTCCCTGGTGGGTCTGGATTCCGTGGCCGATGATTCCATAGATGTCCTGGGCGCAGCCGGGTTGAAGAAGCTGGAGCTGGCCAAAGCCCTGGCCACCCAGCCCAAGTTGCTGCTGGCCGACGAGCCCCTGGGCGGGCTGGATGCAGAGGAAATGGTGCAAGCTGCGGACCTGCTGGCCAGGATACGGGAGGAGATGGGAATCACGATTGTATGGGTGGAGCACATCATGGGGGTGTTGATGCGCGTGGTGGATAGGGTGGTGGTTCTGGATCACGGGGAGAAAATCTTCGAGGGCTCCCCCGCCGCTTGCGTGCAAGATCCACAGGTTACCGAGTGCTATCTCGGACACGCCCACGGCGCTCGCAGGGAAGCGGTCCCCACGGCGTCCCATTAGCTGAAGATAGAAGCGAACGGGTTTCAAAGAGGGAATCATGCTAGAGCTGAAGAAGGTTTCGGCCGGATACGGAGCGTTTAAAGCACTTTTCGATATTGATATGTCGGTGCAGGCAGGGGAAGCGGTGGGCGTCATCGGTCCGAATGGCGCGGGGAAGACCACTCTCTTGCGGGTCATATCGGGCCTGATTCGTCCCTGGTCTGGAACGATTACCCTGAACGGGCAGGAGATCGGCGGCAAGCCGGCTTATGAGATCGTCGCCGCCGGCATCGCTCATGTGCCTGAGAACCGACGTCTTTTCCCGCGCCTGACCGTGGAGGAAAATCTGAAGATAGGGGCCTTCGTGCATTCCGCCCGGGGACAACTCCGTGAACGTCTTGCCTGGGTGTACGATTTGTTCCCCAGGCTGAAGGAGAGGCGCAACCAGCTAGCGGAGACTTTGTCGGGCGGGGAGCAGCAGATGTGTGCCATCGCGCGGGCGCTCATGTCTCGGCCCACTATTTTGCTCATGGATGAGCCTTCGGCGGGGCTGGCCCCCGTGATCGTGGATCAGGTTTTCGAGCTGGTGCAGCGCATCCGCGAAGAGGGTTTCACCGTCCTGATCGTGGAACAGAACATCCAGAGCCTGCTGGATGTCGTCGAGCGGGCTTATTTGCTGGAAGTAGGTACCATCAAGCTAGCGGGCACGGCGGCGGAGATGCGGGAGCATCCTTTTGTGCGGACGGCCTATCTTGGAATGTGAGGGAGTTGCATGGATACTTTCTTGCTCGAAGCGATGATCAATGGCATTTTGCTCGGCGGCGTGTTTGCCCTGCTGACCATCGGTTTGAACCTGATTTTCGGGGTCATTGATGTGGTCTGGATCGCGTACACCGAGTTGGTCATGGTGGGTATGTACGCCATTTACTGTTTGTATAGCGGATTGGGTTTACCTCTGCTGGTGGCGTGTTTGATAGCGGTGGCTTTTGTGACAGTTCTGGGCGCGCTGGTGCACTTTTTGATTATCGCGCCGATTTTGGACTCGCCACCGATCAATCAGCTCCTGGCCACCGGCGGGTTGCTGTTCTTCCTGCAGAGTTTCGCTACTTTGCTCTTCACCACGGATTTCCGCAATATCGGGGTGAGATTACCTTCCCTCCAGTTGGGGGGGATGTTCATCAGCACGGCTCGTCTGTTGGCCTTTATCGTCGCTCTGATTGCGGTTACCTGCCTTTACCTGTTCTTGAAGTATACCTACTGGGGTCTGGCCATTCGGGCCATCGCTCAGGACCGGCATATTATCGGTCTGATGGGCATTGATCAACGGTGGGCATACGGGATCACGTCGGCTATCGGTGGTGCCCTGGCCGGGCTGGCGGCATGTCTGCTCGTGTTGCAGTACGACATCCAGCCCTTTATCGGCAACTCGTTCGGGCCTATAGTCTGGATGAACTGCGTATTTGGAGGCCTGGGTAACCTGGTGGGTGGCTTTCTTTCCGCTTTTATCGTGTCTGAGATAATTGCCATCAGCGGGTATTATATTTCGACCGATCTCTCGTATGCTTGCGCTTTTGCCGCTTTTATCGTTATCATGTTCTTCAAGCCAAGGGGAATATTCTCGAAATGAAACGGAATCTGCTCTTTCTGCTGGGGGTCGTGGTTATCACCGCCGTGTTGTTGCTCATCGGCGTGCCGGTATACACCATGCATATCCTGGTTCAGGTGCTTTTGTGGGGCGCTATATGCTCCGGTTGGACTCTGCTAGGGCGATTTGGCATCACCTCCATGGGGCATGGGGCCTTTGTGGGCATTGGGGCTTATGGGGTGGTGCTACTCTGGAACCATTTGGGCATCACGCCCTGGTTGGGCGTGCCCATCGCTGCGGCGGCGGCGATGTTGCTGGCCTTCGCCGTGGGCTATCCCTGTTTCAAACTACGCGTGGTAGGGCGCAATTTCAGCCTGGTCACCATGGCCATGGCGGTGGTCGTGCAATTGACGATCATCGCCGCGCGCGATGTCACGGGGGGGTCCCTGGGTCTCACCCCTAAAGCGCAGACAAGTGCCCCCTTGTTGGCTTTGCAGTTTCCCAATAAGAACGTGGCCTTTCTCTTCGCTCTTGGTTTCTGGCTGGTGGTGTTGTGGGTGATGACCAGGTTGAACGCCTCGATGACGAGCCTCTCGCTGGCTGCGAGCGCCGAACAGGAAGATGCGGCGGAGGCCATTGGCATCAATGTGGCGCGGGAGAAGCTGAAGGTCTTGCTCCTGTCGGCCGCCGTCACCGCCGTGGGGGGTGCTCTCTTGGGACAGTATCTCATGTACATTAACCCGGAGACGCTTTCCGGCAGCCCCGTTTCTTTGCAAATCCTCTACGCCTCCATCGCCGGGGGGATGTACACCGTTTTGGGGCCGACTATCGGTTCGGGCCTGACGCTGGCGCTGACCGAGTCCCTGCGGGTTTTGTTCGGCACGAGATTCATCGGGGCCGCCAATACAATCTACGGGCTTATGCTCATCTTGTTCGTAATTTTCATGCCCCAGGGCATCTGGGGCACAATCCTCAGCAAGTTGCAGGGGAGGACCTCTCGACGCGCAAGAAGTCTACTGTGAGACGGGGAGGGAAAGCATGGCACGTTTCAGCAGGCTGGAGGTCTTGAACACCATCATAGACACAGGGCTGGTGCCGGTCTTCTACAACGCCGATGTGGAAGTGGCCAAGCAGGTGGTGCAGGCCTGTGCCGCGGGTGGGGCACGGGTGGTGGAGTTCACCAATCGCGGCGATTTCGCGCCGGAGGTGTTCAAAGAGCTGGCGCAGTACGTGAGCCGGGAAGCGCCGCACATCATCCTGGGCGTGGGCTCGGTGATTGATGAGCCTACGGCGGCCATGTACATCGCCTACGGGGCCAACTTCGTGGTGGGGCCGGTGCTCAACGAGGCCGTGGCCCGACTGTGCAACCGGCGCAAGGTGGCCTATTCGCCCGGCTGTGGCAGTGCCTCGGAGATTTCCCGCGCCGAGGAGTTGGGGGTGGAGATCGTCAAGATTTTCCCCGGTCGCTCGGTGGGGGGTCCGGACTTCGTCAAAGCGGTGTTGGGGCCCTGTCCGTGGACACGCATCATGCCCACGGGCGGGGTGGACGCCACGGAGGAGAGCATCCAGGCCTGGTTTGGGGCGGGGGTAGCCTGCGTGGGCATGGGTTCGAAGTTGATCCGCAAGGACCTGGTGGCCGCCGGGGATTGGGAAGGGATCAGGCAGAAGGTGGAGCAGGTGCTGCAGTGGATTCGGGAGGCGCGGGGGGAGCCGCTTTTCCTGGGGGTGGAGCATGTGGGGCTCTATCCCACGGCAGAAGCCAGCGCGCAGGCCATCGGCGCATGGTACCGAGATCGGTTTGGTTTCGACCTGAAAGAAGGGCGCTCGTCCTTCTTCGTCAGCGGTGGGGGGAGCGGTCGCATCGAGATCATGAAAGAGGCCCTTACCGATCGGTGTCATGTGGCCGTGCGGGTCTCCAATTTCGAGAAGGCGGTGGAGGCGCTGAAAGCGCAGGGGGTGGAATTCGAGGAACCGAAGATCAAACCCGGCGTCAAGGCCGTCTTCCTCAAGGAACGAGACCCGGCTGGCAACCTGGTGCACCTGCTGTGGACGGGCTAGCCCAGGCGAGCAAGTGCAAGACCTGCCCCTACAAATTGAGAAGATACGATGGGTCAGCTCCTGAAAATGCCAGAGGCCCCGTAGCAGTGACGGGGCCTCTTTACTTTCTCTTTCCCTCTCGTTTTGCGCCATCTTTCGCCGCCCCAAAACAGGGAGCGCGGGGCACTCAGTTGGCAGGTTCAGGGTATGGCCGCGTCGGACTCAGGTCTGCCACTTCTGGAAGATGCGCTTAATCTGCTCTTCGGCCCAGGCCACAGCCTCTTCCGGCGTCAACTGATCGGTGGCCGCTTGGGCGATCATGTCGGGGATAATGTAGGTTGAGACCACTTCTCCGATGGCCGGGCTGCTGGGGCCAGGATAGCCGAAGGCGACGCTCCATTCCGGTGCCGTTTGCAGCACAGCCAGCTTGTCCGGCGGGTTGGACGTGGGGTCATTGGAGAGGATGGGCATCGGCTGCGGCAACCAGCCGGGGTTCATGGGGAAGTTGTAGCCGCCGCTGGTTTCGAAGCAGACCCTGTAGTTGGCCACAAAGTGACGCATGAACTCCATCGCGTTCACCTGGTTCTCGGCAAACTTCCAGATGGTCCAGGAGTGGGGCGTCACCCCCATCAACCGCGCCTTGGGGCCTTGCGGAGGCTTCCACACGAAGATTTTGTCCGCCAATTCGGGGTCCGAGTTTTGGGTGCTGCGATAGGCGGAGATGGGGTTGATAATCCAGCTCCCCTTGCCCGAGGCTATGAAGCGGTTGTTGCCGGTATCGTCCCAGGCCAGCACCTCTTCCGTCATGGCTTCTTTATAAAGGGCCCGGGCAAACTTGACGGCCTCCACCACTTCCGGCGAGTTGATGACCACATTCTGCTCCTCGTCCTGGATCGCGCCACCGAAGGACCAGATCAGCCCCCGCCAGTTGACGTTGCCGTCAGAACCGTGGGAGATGGGGATGCCGATGGGATTGCCCATCTCTTTGAGCTTGCGCCCACCTTCGAGCACATCGTCCCAGGTGTCGGGCTCTATGCCAATCTCGTCCCACAGGTCCTTGCGATACAGGGCGGGGAAGGCCATGTAAAAGATGGGCAGGGAGAACCAGGTGCCCGTTGTGGCGTCATAACCGGCCTGCTTCCCCACGGCGGAGAACTCCCCGTATTCGGACTCCACCTCGGCCACGAGCTCGCTCAGGTCCACAGTGTGATTCTTCCACAGGAACGGGCTGGAGACAGCCTGGTCCCACTGCACGATGTCATGCCCCTTCTGGGCAGCCACCTCGGCGGCGCCCCGGGCCGACACGTCCAGGTTATTGATGAAGTCCACGGTGACCCTGACGCCGTTGGCCTCACCCCATTCCATGGCGAACTTCTTGATCCAGTCGTCATATCCGGCCACGAAGTGGCTGATGAGTAGCAGCTTCAGTTCTTCGGTCTTGGTGGGTCCTGCAGCGGTAGGAGTTGCCGCCGGTGCTTGTGGAGTGGCACAGCCCGACAGACCGGCCGCGGCCAGGCCTATCCCGGTCATGCCGACGGTCTTCAGAAAATCGCGTCTGGACATTCCTTTCTGAGCCATCTTAAACCTCCTCCATACTCAGGGATTGGACTGAAAAACAGAGTCGTAACTGTTCCGCGGTGATTGGAAATCACCCTTTGGGGCCTTGGGCCGATGGTCGGCCTTCGCCGACAATGCCATTGTCGCGCAAAAAGGGAAGGGTCGGCGCAGACCAACACAGGGCGCGAAGCGCCCAAGAAGAGCGATTTCAATCGGGCTGAGCAGTTACACGGAATCAACCACTGGCCTTTGTTTTCCGCTACCTCCCTCCTTTCCTCCCGTTTCTTCACCGGTTAAATTAACTCCTCTGCCACGAAGCTGCTTTGCGTCCCCTTCCGATCACTGCCCTGAACCGCTACTTGAGTGCCCCGCCGGTGATGCCGGCTACAAAGCGATCCAGGAAGAGATTGTACGCAATGGCCACGGGGATGCCGGCGATCAGAGCGGCAGCCATCAACGAGCCCCAGAAGAATAAGTCCCCCCGGATGAGCTCCGTCGGCACCCCCAGGGTGACCGGTTTCTGCGTCGTACTGGAGACAAAAGTCAGGGCGTATACGAACTCCTGCATAGACAGGGTAAAAGCGAAGATGATGACCGTGAATATGCCGGACCGGGAGAGGGGCATCACCACGTGGAGAAAAGCTCCCAAGCGGCTATCGCCATCTATAAGCGCGGCTTCTTCTATCTCTTGTGGGATGGTTTTGAAGAAACCCATCATCAGCCAGGAGCAAAAAGGTATGGTGAAAGTGGGATAGACCACGACCAAGGCCCATAGAGAGTCCTGCAAGCCCAGCCGGGAGATTATGGGCGAGAGGGGGATGAAGAGCAACGTGGGCGGTACCAGATAAGTCAAGAAGATGCCAATGCCGAGACTCTCCGCATAACGGCCCGCCATCCGCGCCAGAGCGTAGCCGGCCGGCACCGCCACCAGCAAAGTGATCCCCGCCACCAGCACGCCGATAAACAGGCTGTTCCACAACCAGCGAACAAACTCGGTGTTGTTGAAAAGCCATCGCACGTGCTTCAGCGTGGGCGGCTCGTTGAAAATATAGGGAATGGCTTGCAGGTTGTACAAATCGTGCTCGGTCTTAAAAGCGGTGACGAACATCCAATAGAAAGGCCAGACAGCGAAAATCACCAGAGCCAAGACCAGGACGTAGAAAACCAACTGCTTCAGGAAGCGTTGCACCAGCCGCATCACTACAGCTCCCTTCGCCGCATAGCCCGGAGGGTCAACACCATGGCCAGCATTAGAATAGGAACGAGAAAGAGAGAAATAGCTGCCCCCTGGCCAATATCCCCTGAGACGATACCCACTTGAAAGGCGTAGGAACCCAGGACGTGAGTGCTGTTGATCGGCCCGCCCTTGGTCAACAGCCACACCACGCTCATGTCCGTAAAGGCGAAGACGGTGCCGAAAATCACGCCCACGGAGACGATGGGCGCGACAATGGGCAGGTTAATCTGAAAGGTCTGCCGCCAAAAGCCAGCACCATCCACCTTGGCCGCGTCAATAATATCCTGGGGAATGGCCCCGATAGCCCCCATGATGATCACCGCTATAAAGGGAAAGGACTTCCAGGCGTGGACAACGATGATGGAAATCATGGCCAGCGTAGGCGTCCCCAACCACTGCGGCCATTGACCGGGGCCCAGGATATGGAGAGCGCGCAAGGTCCAGTTGATAATGCTGTACAAGGAGTCGAACATCCACTTCCAGCCCAAGACTCCCAGGGCAATGGGGACGGCCCAGGGCAGGAGAATCAGAACTCGCACCAGCGTCTTGCCCCGGAAATTACGCATCAGAACGAGAGCTGTGGTCTGGCCCAATATCATGGCCAAAAGTTGTGAGGAGATGGCGAAGATGAGGGTATTGCGCAAGGCCTGGCGGAAGATGGCATCCCTGAAGAGTGCAGCGAAATTCTTCACGCCCACAAAAGAGAAGCCCAGCTGGATGTTGTTGATGGTCACGTCGGTCAGGCTGAAGTAAATGGCCAGCAAGAAGGGAAAGCCCAGCAAAACCACCATGTACAAGATGGCAGGGGCCATCAACATCGGACCCAGCACTTCAGTGCGGTCTAATAGATAGCTCAGGCGAGGGCTACCACGCCTTTGGGCAGTGGCAGTCATGAGCACCTCCTCAAGTGAATGGGGAGTCTACATCACTGCTATCGGAGGCGAGGCAACGATGATCGGCGGCCAAGTACCTCCTGAACAAACCGACCCCGGTATCGGGCGCGTGTTCACGCGCTTCAGCTCATCCAGTACAAGTGAACGAGGTTGCCGGCCGGGTCTCGTTCCTTGAGGAAGACGGCCTTGACGCCGGGACCGGTCTTCAACGGCTCTTCTAATTCCACACCCTGCGCTTTCAGCGCTTCCACCGCCTTCTCGAAATTGGAGACCCGCACGGCCACATGACACCTGTCGGTGATGGCTTCTTTCACCACCTCGATACGGCCCCTTCCGCCGCTGGTGAGGAAGAAGTTCGTCTTACCTTCTTTTAACTCAAAACCAAAACGGTCTCTATACCATTCGGCGATGGCTTGCGCGCTGGCTTCTGCCGTGGGATAGAGCCCCACGTGCTCCACCCCCAGGAAAAGCGGTTCCCCCCGCGCCTCCCGAATCCATTGCAGCACCTGCTCCACCTTCTGCCTGATCCC
>JACIWR010000189.1 GCA_014360845.1 Anaerolineae bacterium | reverse complement strand
TCCTCTTGATCTGGATTGGGCAGTGTCCTTGATGGGTTTTTGTTACCGTAGGGCGGGTTGGGCTCGGCTGAGAACGCACTATGTGTCGCAGGCTTTCCAGCCTGCGCGGCGGAAGGGCGTTGCAAGCGCCCTGAAAGTTGTCTGGAAGGCTAATAGCCCGCTTCCAAGCGGGCTTGAGTTGCTCAGCCCTAAGCCCTCGGCGAAGCCTGCCCTACCCGCCGTTTCGGACGGCAGTAGCGCAGGCTTTCCAGCCTGCGCGGACAGGCTGAAAGCCTGTCCGTACGGTTCAGCCGGTGATGGCGCTCAGGAGGTGCTATGCGCTATCTCCGCCGCCAACCGTTCAGCTGAGCCCTCGGCGTGAGCGTTCGCCTGAGCTCACGCCGAAGCCTGCCCTAAATGCAAAGACGTGCAGTGAGGCGAAAAGGTTCCGCGTTCCTCCATCTGGACAGCGAGACGGTCAACTCTGCCACCAGGCAAAGAGTTGGTCCCAATCCACATAGCCGTAGTAGCCGAACCAACCTGACGCCGGACCCGGCAAAGGGGTCAGTTCCTCCACCACCTGATAGGGGTCTCCGCCCTCAGCAGGCATCAGCCACAGAGAGGCCGCACCCTCGGCGGCCATGCGAGCGATGAGAAGGTGGTTCCCGTCGGCAGACCAGAGAGGACGTTCATCCCGATAGCCCGGATCATTGGTGAGCTGCCGTTGCCCGGAGCCATCGGCGTTCATGAGCCAGATGTGACGTTCCATCATCCCCAGGCGCGCAGTATCGCCACCAACCAGGTCACCCCGGTCGGGCATGGATACGTAGGCCAGGCGCTTACCGTCGGGAGACCAGGTGGGGGAAAAAGCGGCCACGCTTTCGTCGGTGAGCCAGGTGAGTGTGCCACCGCTCGCTTCGACCGCAGCCAGGCGCTTATTGGTCCACGTGGCCCGATAGCCGCCAGCCGTCACGGCCAGGCGTTGCGACTGAGGCGCGGAGGCGAGAAAATCATCGTGCACCAGCACGGCGTCCACCAGTTGGATGGGTTCGCCTCCGCTGGCCGGCAGGCTGTAGAGAGGCACTCCATCGGCCAGCATGGAAGCGGAGAGGATGTCACCTTGCCAGAAGAGGATGTACTGGCCATCGGGGGACCATCCGGCCAGGATGGCTTCGCCTTTTACCGGTATACCGCTGATGTAAAGTTCTGTCAGTTGCTCGCCGTTGGCCGAGACTTTCCACAGGCCCTGGTAGATGGGTGGCTGATCGGGTTGCTGCCTCTGCCACTCGTAGGCGATCCAGTGCCCGTCGGGACTCCAGGCAATGCGGCCTATGCGCTGTGCTTCCGGCGGCGGTGGCGTTGGCGGGTTCACCTGCGGGCCGGAGACCGGGGTGAGGGTCTCGGAGCCGTCGGGATGGATGACCAGCAGCCGGTCAATGTCGGCGTAGGCCAGGCGATCGGTCACCGGCGACCAGGCGAAGGCGGCATCAGGGGGCGTTTCCAGGGAGCGGGCGTCGCTGCCATCGGCCCGCATCACCCATACCTGTCCGTAATCCCCCTTCCGAAAGGCGATCCACTCGCCGGAGGGCGACCAGCGGGGCGTGTTGTTGCGTCCGTCGGTGGTGAGGCGCTGCGGCTTTCCATCGGGCAGGGCCTTGACCCAGATGTCGCCCCCTTGAACGTAGGCCACTTTTCCCAGCTTGGACGGCAGTGCGGGGGTAGACGCGGTCAGCGTCGCTACCTGGGTGGCCAGGCGAGCGTTTTCGGTGGCCAGGGCGGCCACGGTGGCTGTGGCGGCCTGGTCGGACGCGGTCCGTGTCGTCACCTGGGTGGCCAGGCGAGCGTTTTCGGTGGCCAGGGCAGACACCGTGGCTGTGGCGGCCTGGTCGGGGGTAGGGGTGCGTTCAATTTCGACTTGCAGGGTGCCACAGGCGATGAGGAAGAACAAGGTGCACAGGGTGAATAGGACTCTTATCTGGCGGGGTATGCGTTGGCCGTTCATCGAATACCTCCCAAGGTGATGTCCCTCGGTTTCCCGATGGCATCACCATTGTACCACGCCGATGTAACGAGGGTATGTCAGACCGACTACAGTCTCGAAACATCTTGTAACCATCCTGTTACACAGCCCCCTAGCCACGCTTTCCATAGCGAGCCTTTCTAAAGGGCGTCGGGCAGCGGTCGGTGTCAGCTCTGTGGCAGGCGCAGGGTGAAAACGGTGCCCTCTCCCTCACGACTGCGTGCTGTCACTGTTCCCCCATGTCGCTCCACGATAGCTCTGACCAGGGCCAGCCCCAGACCGCTCCCCGGGGTGCCCCGCGCTCCCTGACCCCGGTATAGCTCCTCGAAAACGTGAGGCAGCTCGTCCTCGGGGATGCCTGGGCCGGTGTCGGCGATTTGCACTGTGACCACCTGTCCGTCTTCCATGGCTCGCACCTCGATGGTGTCGCCGGGGCGGGTGAATTTGAGGGCATTATCCAGCAGGTTGTGCAAAGCCAGGGCGAGGAGGTCTCGGTCGCCAGCCACGGTGGGCAGGGGCCAGGGCGCCTGGGGTAGGGTCAGGGTCAGATGACGCGCGGCGGCCTCGGGTCGCTCGCTGACCAGGGCCAGGGCCTCGCGTAGCACCTCTGTGATGTCCACCGGGGCACGTTCCAGGGAATTGGTCTCCAACTCGGCCAGCTTGCGCAGGTCGGTGGTCAGCTTGCTCAGTCTGTTTATCTGGGTCTTGACGCTTTCCAGGGTTTGTGCTCTTCCCTCTTCTGGAGCCGTGGCCGTCAGGTTGGCCAGCCCGATGTGGATGGCGGTCAGCGGGTTCTTCAGTTCGTGGTCCAGTCGGCGCAGGAAACGGCGGTGGGCTTCTGCCTGGGTCTGACGCGCCTGGCTCAGCGCGCGGGCCAGGCGGCGTTCGGCTGCGATCCACATAGCGATGCAGGTCAGGGCCAGCAGGGTCAGCAATCCGCCCAGCAAAGCCAGCCAGGTCCCCAGATCGGCGCGCCAGAGGATGATGGGCAGATGTTCTGAGAACAACTGGAGCAACAGGTCGGCGGTCAATCCCAGGGCGAGGGGAATCAGAGCCAGGATCAAAGCGCGGCGCGGGGTGCTGTTCATGGCCTGGCCTCCACCAGTCCGAGGAAGCGGTAGCCTTGGCCGGGGATGGTTTCGATGTAGCAGGGGTTGGCCGGATCGTCGCCCAGGGCCTTACGCAACTCGGCGATGCGGACGTCCACCGCCCGCGTGCCGGTGGGGTAGTCCCAGCCCCACACCGCGTCCAGAAGCCGCTCGCGGGAGATGACCTCGTCGGGATGGGTCATCAGGTAGTCCAGCACGGCCACCGCTTTGGGCGTCAGGGGCAACTCGCTACCAGACAGCAGGACGCGGCGGGCACGGCGGTCCAGCTCCAGCGGTCCACAGCTCAGGTGACTGGCGGCGCTCAGAGGTGGAACGCCCGGTCGAGCGCGGCGCAGCACGGCGCGAATGCGAGCCACCAGTTCATAGGGGTCGAAGGGCTTGTTGAGGTAGTCGTCGGCTCCTTCATCGAGGGCCATAGCCCGTTCGATCGGCGAGCCTACGCGGGTGAGGAGGATGATGGGGGTCCAGTTGCCGCGCTGCCGCAGACGGCGGCATACTTCGCGCCCGTCGAGACCGGGCATCAGCACGTCCAGCACGATCAGGTCGGGGCTGAAGACCTCGCCGTGCTCGGTCGAAGCGCCGGTGATGAGGCGTAAGGCTTTTTCGCCATCGCCGACCACTTTGACAGTGAAGCCGGCCCGTTCCAGGAAAGGAGCCAGGTTGTCCGTAATCGCCTCTTCGTCGTCCACCAGGAGGATTTTGGCACCAGGGGTGAGTTCTTGCATAGGCGTTCCCCTTCCCATTGGCTGAGAGTAGGAACTCCGCGGTCATTGCGGATTGGAACCTGTGGGTCAGTATAGCAGCGAGGGCCTTTGCTGTCAAATGTCCATCTGCTCTTTTTTGCCTGGAGACGTGTTTGTGGTATACTGGAGTCGTCCGGTAGCTGGGGTAGGGCGGCCTGGCATATCTGTGGGGATGTCATCCCGTCCTATGAAACCGGTAGGGCAGGGCCATGCCCCACGGCATCGGCGTCGAGCCGCGGGCCTGACCTACTGAAACACGTACTTGACTGCATAGGTCGGAAATTTGTTAATGAGAAGAGAAAGGACAAGGGCATGTCATACGCAGATTGGGTGGCAGAAGCGCTGGCCGCCGATGAGGAGTTCATCGTCCCTTTGAAAAAGCTGTGGCTGCAGGCTCAGGCTGCGGGGGTCGCGCAGGGGGTATCGCTGGAGACCTTTGCTCAAACTCTGGAGGCTGATGGCCGCTTTGAGTTCTATGAAGGGATTGACTTCGGAGACGGTGATCCCGAGGAGCGGCAGGCGATGGAGGAGCTGGGTTATTTCAGCGGGCCGCGCGTGCGACTGCTGGCGCGGGAGATCACCGCTTCGGACATGGCCGGGGCCATCAAACGTTGTACCGATCGCATGCTGGAGGCTCTGCAGGAGGCCTGGGAGCTGCGTCCCCAGGACGACGAGGAAGCCGAGACCGAGTTGCTGGAGATGTTGGCCATGGCCCAGAAGCTGCAACGCGAAGTCAATCAGATCATGGCCGAAGCGGCTGAGGAAGAGGAGAGGAAGGACGAGGAATCCGGCAGCGCGGAGGAGGCCTCGTGCTGACCGTCCCGCAGTGTCTTCCCTGTTTCCTCGACGACCTGGAAAGCGCCACGCGCCTGCTCTTCCCCGGTGACAAGGACCTGCGCTGGGACATAACCACCGCGGCCCTGCGCTTTCTGGCCGATGAGGTCAGCCGTGAACGCGTGCCCTCTTTCTACATCACCCGCGTGCACCGCATTCTCAAGAGGCTCTCCGGCCTGGAGATGCCCTTCGCCGACCTGCGCCGCAGGGCCAACGAGGTGGGGCTGGCCGTCGCCGCCTCGCTGACCCCGCCTCCGCGCGATGAGCCCCTGGCTCGTTTTCAATTCCTGGTGCGCTGGGCCATCACCGGCAATTACCTGGATTTTCGCACCGTGGGCACTGGTTACGGGCTGAGCACCGAGGCCCTTCGCGCCCTTCTGGAGGAGAAGGCGGGCGTCGGTCTTCATGTGGATCAGACGCGAGAGATTTTCGCCGTGGTGCAGGCGGCGGATAGCATCCTGTACTGCCTGGACAACGTCGGCGAGATCGCTTTCGACCGGCTGCTCATCGCCGAGTTGCAGCGCTATGCGCGGGTGACGGCGGCGGTCAAGGGCGGGCCTATTACCTCCGACGCGGTGCTGGCCGATGCCCAGGCCGTGGGGCTGACCGGGGTCTGTCCCGTGATCGTCGCCGGGCCGGACACGCTGGGTATCAGCCTGGAGGAGGAGACCGAGGAGATGCGCCGCGCCATGGCCGCCGCGGACCTGATCATCACCAAAGGACAGGCCAATTTTTACGTCATGGAAGAATACGCGCGCCAGGCGAGCAACCACGTGGCCTGTCTGTTCAGCACCAAGTGCGACCCCATCGCCACCAAGTTCGGCCTGCGGGGCAAGGTGAACGTGGCCGTGTTGGTGCACTGAGTGGAATGCGGTTCTGGGGGATGATGAGGTTGGCACGAGCAGATGAGACGTGAGACGTGAAACGTGAGATGTGAAACGTGATGCGTGAAGCGCGAAACGTGAAACATGAAACATGAATCAAGAGAAAGCTCTGGTCATCGTCGAATCGCCGACCAAGGCGAGAACCATTCAACCGCTGCTGGGCAGTGGATACCGCGTGCTGGCCTCCATGGGACACGTGCGCGATCTGCCGCAGAAGGAGCTGGGCGTTGACATCGAAAATGGCTTCGCGCCGCATTACGTCACCGCGCCCAAGAAACGCGATGCCATCAAGCGCCTGAAAGAAGCCGTGCGCCAGGCCAGCGCCCTCTACCTGGCCACCGACCCCGACCGCGAGGGCGAGGCCATCGCCTGGCACGTGCTGCAGGTGGCCCGTCCGGCGGCGGGTGTCCCCGTGCACCGCGTCACTTTTCACCAGATCACCCCGGCGGCGGTGCGCGAGGCTTTCCAGCGGGCGGGTGCGCTGAACATGTCCCTGGTGGAGGCGCAGCAGGCGCGTCGCATCCTCGACCGGTTGGTGGGCTACAAGGTCAGCCCCCTGCTGTGGAAGCGGGTCAGCGGCAAGGGGCTGTCGGCGGGGCGGGTGCAGACGGCAGCCCTGCGCCTGGTGGTCGAGCGGGAGCGGGAGATCGCCGCCTTTGTGCCGGTGGAGTACTGGTCGCTGCACGCCCGCCTGCAACAGCGGATTGCCGAGCCGGTGCCCTTCCTGGCCGAGCTGTGGCGCATCGGCGAGGAGAAGCCCGATCTCAAAAACCGGGCCGACGCCGAGGCCATCATCCAGGCGCTGGAGGGCGCGGACTACGCCGTGGACCAGGTGGAGACCAAGCGCCAAGAGCGCCGGCCCTATCCGCCCTTCACCACCAGCACCATGCAACAGGCCGCTTCCAGCCAATTGCACTTCTCGCCCGCGCAGACCATGCGCCTGGCCCAGCAGCTTTACGAGGGGGTGGACGTGGGTGAGGGCAGTCCGGTGGGGCTGATCACCTACATGCGCACCGATTCTACCCACGTCGCGCCGGAAGCTCAGCAGGCAGCCCGCGAACTTATTGCCCGCATCTGGGGGAAGGATTACCTGCCGCCGCGCCCACCCCAGTACAAGACCAAGGTCAAATCGGCCCAGGAGGCCCACGAGGCCATCCGTCCCACCGACGTCAGCCGCACGCCCAAGGCCGTGCGCCCGTATCTGGACGAGCAGCAGGCTGCGCTGTACGAACTCATCTGGCGGCGATTCGTGGCCAGCCAGATGGCCCCCGCCGTCTACGACGTGACCACCGCCCTCATCGCCACCACGCGGGACGGGCAGCGGTTGGCGTACCTCTTCCGCGCACGGGGGCGGGTATGTCTGTTCGATGGTTTCCAGAAAGTGTACGAGGAGACCAGCGACGAGGAGGAAAAGGGAGAAGAGGGCGTGCTGCCGCCGTTGAAGGCGGGCGAGCCGCTGGACCTGCTGGAGCTGATTCCGGAGCAGCACTGGACCAAGCCGCCGCCCCGTTACACCGAGGCCAGCCTGATCAAGGCCCTGGAGCAGCGGGGCATCGGCAGGCCGTCTACCTACGCCAGCATTGTGAGCACCATCAAGAAGAGGCGCTACGTCGAGCGGCAGAAGCGATACCTGGTGCCCACCGAGCTGGGTTGCGCGGTGCTGGACCTGCTGATCGCCTTTTTCCCGGACTTGTTTGACTACGGGTTCACCGCGTGCATGGAGGACGAACTGGACGACATCGCCAACGGCCAGCGCACACGGTTGGAGGTATTGAACGCTTTCTGGAAGTCCTTCGAGCCGCAGTTGCAGCGCGCCCAGGCGGAGATGCCCCGTGTCGAGTTGCAGCGGGAGCCGCCGCAGCCCACCGGCGAGAAGTGTCCCCTCTGCGGCGGCGATTTGGTGCGGCGGCAGGGGCGCTACGGCCCCTTCGTTGGCTGTGCCAATTTCCCGAAGTGTCGCTACGTCCAGCGCCAGGAGCCGGAGAAGACGGGCCGCCAGTGTCCGCAATGCGGCGGCGATTTGGTGGTCAGGCGCAGCAAGCGGGGCCCGTTCGTGGGGTGCAGCAATTATCCGGAGTGCAAATACGTGGATCGCGGTTCTTAGCCTCCCGCTCGAAAATCAGGTGACCGTCACCTCCCAGGTGACGGTCACCTTTAGACAAGGGTACGTGGAGCTTTGCTGCTTCTATTATAACCGACAAAGTATGTTGGGGAAAGCAAGTCGGCGACGGGGGTGTATTTCACTTCTGGGGCGAGTTCGCACCCTGTAGGAGCGCAGCATGCTGCGCCTGCAGAGGTTTGCCCTGACGTAGCGGCGGGCGGCCCTTCGTCAGGGCTCAGGACAAGCCCTGCCCGCCGTAGGCCGACACCCTTCGCCTCCACTCAGGACGCAGCAGCGGTCGGCCGCTACGGTGAAAAACCTGCTCCGAGAGAGAAATGCACCCGGCGACGGGGTGGGGATAGGTGAGGTGTACTGACCGTTAAAAAGCCAAGACCGGCTCGTTGGGGGAGCCGGTCTTGGGCGTGGGGCTGATGGCGGTAGGGACGCTGGTTGTGGAGGTGTAGGTATGCCAGCCTACTTTCTAATCCGTTGTGGGCAGAGCACCTCCTTGTGCACGAACGGATTGCACGGATAAACCAGGTTCCAAAAGCGGCAGTAGGCATCACCTCCTTTGCGTTTGAGAGACCGGAGCCACCGGTCGGTGGGCCCTGCCAGGGCGGTTAAGCGCTGGTAGTGATTGTGGGTTTTGCTCATGTATCACCTCCCTTCTGTGAGTGTTGATTGGCAGCCGACGCCGCTGTCGGCCTTGGGGCGATTTCGCCCGCCGCTTGTTGTCTGTCCCATTTCTGCCTGTGGGTGGATTGTTCAAGTTCGCCTTCAGTATAACACAAAAAGGTTCCCCTGTCCTGACGGAATGCTGGGAACCTTCTGGTGAAAACTTGCAGAAGAGGTGTTTTGGGCTAGCTTAACCTGACAAAGCGCACCATTTCCCGCCGGGCGATGGCGGCAATGACCTCTATCCCCCAGGGGCCGAAGCGCTTTTCCAATGTGGACAGCGGGGTGTGTCCGTCGCAGGCCTCCAGCACCTGCAGCATCTCGGTCTGGATGGGT
>JACIWR010000188.1 GCA_014360845.1 Anaerolineae bacterium | reverse complement strand
GCTGCGCCAGGCCGTGCAGCGCCATTTGGCCAGTATCACACCAGCCGCCGCCCTTCAAACGGCTGGTCTAAAGGTGTAAAGAACTTTTGGTGAGATGCTTATTGGAGAGTGAATGTGATGGCTTTATCAAATTGTACGCTGTGCACAGTCTGGCTAACATAGGTACGTCTGAAGCAATTGAAGTGATAGCAAGAGCTTTGGATGATCCTGATGATATGGTTCGCTACATAGCGATCTTGAACCTGGGCAGAATAGGGGATACGAGGGTATTACCAAAGTTGACCCACATTCTTGAGGAAGACGCAACAACTCTCAGTAGTTTCTCACTGACAGACGAGGCTAAGAAGGCAATTGAGGAAATTAGAAAACGCTGCGGAGAGTAATTGAGAATGAGCATTCTGTTTCTGCCGCTTTCCTGACCAGCCTGGAGACCTTTACCGCCTGCGGCAGCAGTTCGGCTACTAAGAGCAGGACGGCCACATCTCGAAATACCACTTCATCTGGGCATCAGAAGGCATCCGGCACGTTGGGGTGACTTCGAGGGGGTTAAGACCATGGGGCTGCTATGAGCATCTGGAGGATTGGGGCGAATCTGCATGAGAGGATAAGGGGTGTCCCCGATGTTTATCGTCCATGTGCATGTACACGTAAAACCGGAGTTCGTCGAGGCTTTTCGCCGGGCGACGGTGGATAACGCCCGCCACAGCGTGCAGGAGCTCGGCATTGCCCGCTTCGACGTGATTCAGCAACAGGATGACCCCACCCGCTTCGTGCTGGTCGAGGTCTACCGCACGGCGGAGGATCCGGCCCGGCACAAGGGAACGGCCCACTACCGGCAGTGGCGGGATACTGTGGCGGAGATGATGGCCGAGCCACGTACCAGTGTGAAGTATACCAACGTCTTTCCCGATGACCAGGGGTGGGGGTGAGCCGCATTCTGCTTGCGGTTGTTGCTCAACGGGCAACCCGCTGTATCGCCGACGGGGATACGGGCGGTGCTCATTTCCGGACAGCTCGTAGCCCGCGAGGGACAGGTGATCAGCTCGCAGCGCTGGGGGCGGGTGCTGCGCCGGTGATGGGCTACAGCGCGTTCTCCTCCAGTTGCTCGGCCATGATGCGGTCCACCAGGTGCAGATAGCGCTGGGTGGTGGTCAGCGAGGCGTGGCCCGCCGCCCGCTGGATGACCACCAGGTTGGTGCCTTTGGCCGCGTGGTGGGTGCAGAAGGTGTGGCGCAGGGTGTGCACCGACGCGCCGCGGATGCCTGCCTTCGCGTAGTACTTGTGCAGCATGGTTCGCACGTCGGCGGGGTAGAGGGGTTTCTTGCCCCGTTTGGAGAGGAACAGGTGGGGGTATTCGGACTCCGGCCTGACCTTGAGCCAGCGTTTGAGGGCCTTCTCCGCCCGCGAGTTCAGGGGTACCAGGCGGTCTTTCTGGCCTTTGGCCTGTTTCACCGTGAGGTGGGCCACGGTATCGGGCTCGCTCCAGGTGACATCGTCCAGGGTGAGGGCTACCAGTTCCGAGACGCGGAGGCCGGTTTGGAGCAGGATTTCGATCATGGCCGCGTCCCTGGGGTCGTCGCGGCAGACGCCCTGCAGGGCCTTGATCTCGGTGGTGGTCAGCACGCGGGGTTCGCGCTGCTCGACGGTGGGCGCGGCCAGGCCCAGGGTGGGGGAGCGGTCCAGGCGACCGGTGGTGACCAGGAACTTGAAGAAAGTGTTCAGGGCGTGGAACTTGCGGTTACGGGAGGTGCCGGAGATGCCCTGGGCGGCCAGGTGGGCCAGCCAGGCGGAGACGTGGTCGGGGGTGATCTCGTGCAGGGTGGTGAGGCCGTGGCCGGCGAGGAAGTCGCCGAACTGCTGCACATCGCGCCCGTAGGCGTCGAGGGTATGGCGGGAGCGGTTGAGTCCGGCCAGGTGAGAGAGGAAGTCGGCGCGGGCGGTTTGGAACTCGGTCATTTATCACACTCCATAAGTCATGGTAGCTGGTTGTTATTGTAGGATAAATGGCCGATTTTGTCAAGTTTATCATCCATAATAATGGTTATGAAGTGTGATGGCTTCCCATTTGATGTGGTATCTGGCTTTATTCTTCGCGGTCAAAGAATAATGTGCACCGAGGTGGAAACTGTGATATAATGTAGTCAAAGTAAACAAAGAGCCTCGCGCGGCTGCCACCCGCCGAGGCTGCGGCCAAGGGGCTGGGCGCGCCCCTCAGCGAAAGAAAGTATACCACAGGGGGACGCCTGCCGCAAGTTGAGGCGTCCTTTTGTTTTGTACAGTGCGACTACTACCCTCTTTGTTTCAGTAAGTATCTTGCCTGTGTGTTCAGTCTAAAAGTGTAGAACTGCATCGGCAGTTTACATGTGAGGAATAAGCAATGGGGCGCAAAGAGGATTTGGAACAAGCCATCCAGGAATCTTACCAATTAATCCGTGAGTTTGAGGAGAAATTACGGCTATCAGATGATCCGCGAGAAAAAGTCCGGGTCAGGAGGGACATTGAAGAGCAGTGGGAACTTATTCATGGCTACCTGGAGGAATACCTGGGCGAGTACTTGCCTCTCTGCCGACGGATAGGCACCTCGCCACCGGCCGACATCGCTGAAATAGCTGCTCGTTTCGAGGCAGCAACTGAGAAGCGCGTGCTGGCAGGTGGCAAAGGGCTGGCTGTTGAAACGCCTGCTACTGCCCACCCAGAATACGAAACCTTCGAACTGCTGGTCGGCAGGAAGATCGCCGACGGCTATCCCGTGACCATCACCCACGCCCCGGCCGGTGATGCCAATGGCCTCTGCCAGCTCGATCCCACCGCCGATGATCTACGGGCGGCTCTGGATCGAATTGAAAGCGGGTATACCACCGAGAGGTTTCTGGTGAGTTTTGGCCGCCGCCTGTTCGACGGGCTTTTCGCCGCTGAAATTACTACCCTCTTTCGTGCCAGCCTGGGCCAGGCCAGGGGGCAGGGCAAGGGCCTGCGCGTTCGTCTGAGAATCGAGCCGCCGGAGCTGGCGACGCTGCCCTGGGAATACCTGTACGACGCCGGAGAGGATTGCTTTCTGGCCATCTCCCCTGAGATGCCTCTGGTGCGCTACGTGCCCATGCCCCACCCATCACGTCCGATCACCGTCAGTCCGCCACTGCGAGTGCTGGTCGTCATCTCCCATCCCAGGGATACTCTTCCCCTGGACGTTGAACAGGAGAAGAGCATCATCGAGCAGGCGCTGCGCGATTGGGTACACCAGGGGCTGGTGCAACTGCGCTTCATCGAACGCGCAGTCGTGGCCGAGATCAGCCAGGCCATGCGCAGCTTCCGTCCCCACGTCTTCCACTTCATCGGTCACGGACAGTTTCGGGATGATGAAGCCGGCGTAGTGCTTGAGGACGACGATGGCTACGCCCGGTGGGTTGGGGCGCGGGCCTTCCGCGAGGTCTTCCTGGGCATCCCCGATACACGACTGGCCGTCCTCAACGCCTGCCAAACGGCCATCATCCCATCGGCTAAATCGCTGGCTGGTCTTGCGCCGCGCATCCTGCAGCGCCATTTGGCGGCGGTGGTGGCCATGCAGTACCCCATCTCGGACGACGCGGCGTTGATCTTCTCACGGGAGTTCTACCGCAGCCTGGCCCTGGGTTATCCGGTGGACATGGCCATCTCCGAGGCACGCAAGGGCATCTTTCTTGAAATGGGGGGCGATGTGCGGGATTGGGGCACCCCAGTTCTCTTCCTGAGGGCGCAGGACGGGCGGCTGTTTGAGGTAGCGAAAGTAGAGGAGACAAAGGCAGAGAGCAGCGCCGGGCCCAAGTACGAGATTCATTTCGAAGGCCGTACCGAGGGCGTGGTCATCGGCGACCACAATGTGGTCTACCAGACCATCCTCCAGCGCTATCCCTCCCTCAAGGATTACGCCTACGACGTCACCGACACCATCAACCGGGTCACGGAATGGTTCGTCGGGCGCGAGTTCGTCTTCCAATGGCTGGAGGAGACCTTCCGGAAGCACTCCTGCGGCTACCTGCGCCTCATCGCCGACGCCGGGCTGGGCAAGACGGCCATCGCCGCCGAGGTCGCCAAACGGTACAAGGCCCCCGTCCATTTTGTGGACGCCTCGATGGGCATCACCCGGCCCGACCAGTGCCTCAACCACCTCTGCGCCCGCCTCATCGCCCGCTACGGCCTGGAGCACGACCACCTCCCGGCACGGGCCGGGGAGGATTCCGACTTCTTCCGCCAACTGCTGGGAGAAGCGGTGGAGCGGGCCGATGGAAGGCCGGTCCTGGTGGTCATTGACGGCCTGGACGAGGCGGAGCCGGTCCCGCCGGGGGCCAACTGGCTCCTTCTGCCCGGCAGCCTGCCCAGGGGCGCCTACATCCTCCTGACCCACCGCCCCGGCGATTATCTCCTCGCCGCCGACGCTGCCACGCCGGTGAAGGAGATGGAGATCCCCTGGAAACACCCCCGACAGCAGGCGGACATCGAGGCCCACCTGCGGCGGCAGGCGGAGCGGCCCGAGATCCGCCGCGCGCTGGAGGGGGCCACCCCACCCATCCCCGTGGAGCGCTTCGTCGCCGCCCTCAAGGAGGCCAGCGAGGGGAACTTCAAGTACCTGGATTATGTCCTGGCGGACATCGGGGGGCGGGAGCCGGGCTTTGACCCCCTGGACCTGGAGCGGCTGCCCCGCGGTCTGCGGGGGTACTACGAGACCTTCTGGGCGCGGATGGCCCCGCCGCCCGACGCACCGGAGGAGGAATGGGAGCGGTGGGAGCAGCGCGACCTCCCGATCCTGGCCGGGCTGGGCGCGGCCGGGGAACCGGTGACGGTGGAGTGGCTGGCGGACCACACCGGCCAGGAGACGTGGCGCGTGCGGCGGCTGCTGACCCGCTGGCAGCGCTTCCTGCGCCGGGAGCGGCGGGATGGGGCCGAGACCTGGCGCATCGTCCACCGCTCCTTCGCCGACTTTCTGGCGGAGAAGGTGGACCTGTCGGCGGCCCACCGACGGGCGGCGGCGCACTACCTGGCAGACCCGGCCCGCTGGCAGGCCCACGGGGGGTATGCCTTCCGCCACCTCTCCGCCCACCTGGCCGCGGCGGAGGAGTACGAGGAACTGGGGCGACTCATCGAACGGCGGGAGTGGTACGCCGCCCAGCGGGACTATGACCCGGCACGGCTGGCCTACGCGCGGGACGTGGAGCGGGCGCTGGAGATGGCGGAGGGAAGGGGGGTGGAGGGCGTCCCGGCCGTGGTGGGCTGGAGCCTGCTCTACGGCACGGTGCGCACCCTGGCCAGCAACGTGCCCGTGGGGGCGCTGGAGGCGATGGCCCAGCTGGGGGAGAAGGAGCGGGCCCTGCGCTACGCCGAACTGATCACCGAACCCGGAAAACAGGCCGAGGCCTACTGGCGGATCGCGCTGGCGATGTGGGAGCAGGCAGGGAAGCGAAGGGACCGCCTGGTGGGGGAGGCCCTGGCCCGCGCCCTCCAGGCCGCCGAGGGAATAGAGAGCGACCGGTACCGTGCCAAGGCCCTCTCCGCCATCGCCCAGGCGTTCGCCCAGGTGGGGGATCGGGAAGGGCTGGCCCGCGCCCTTCAGGCCGCCGAGGGGATAGAGAGCGACTGGCGCCGCGCCGAGGCCCTCTCCGCCATCGCCCAGGCGTTCGCCCGGGTGGGAGACTTCGACCGCGCCTTCCAGGCTGTCGAGGGAGTAGAGAGCGACTGGTACTATGCCGAGGCCCTCTCCGCCATCGCCCAGGCGTTCGCCCAGGTGGGAGATCGGGAAGGGCTGGCCCGCGCCCTCCAGGCCGCCGAAAGGATTGGGGATGGCCTGCACCGCGCCTGGGCCCTCTCCGCCGTCGCCCAGGCGTTCGCCCAGGTAGGAGAGACGGAACAGGCCCGCCAGGCCCTGGCCCGCGCCCTCCAGGCCGCCGAGTGGATTAGCGATGACTGGCAGCGCGCCTGGGCCCTCTCCGCCCTTGCCCAGGCGTTCGCCCAGGTGGGAGAGACGGAACAGGCCCGCCAGGCCCTGACCCGCGCCCTCCAGGCCGCCGAGGGGATTCGGGCCGCCGATGACCGCGCCGAGGCCCTCTCCGCCGTTGCTGAGGCCCTCGCCCAGGTGGGAGAGACGGAACAGGCCTGCCAGGCCCTGACCCGCGCCCTCCAGGCCGCCGAGGGGATTAGGTACACTGGTGACCGCGCCCGTGCCCTCTCCGCCATCGCCCAGGCGTTCACCCAGGTGGGGGATCGGGGATGGCTGGCCCGCACCCTCCAGGCTACCGAGAGAATAAAGAGCGACTGGGTCCGCGCCGAGGCCCTCTCCGACCTCGCCCAGGCGTTCGCCCGGGCGGGAGAGACGGAACAGGCTCACCAGGCCCTGACCCGCGCCCTCCAGACCGCCGAAAGGATTGGGGATGGCCTGCCCCGCGCCGGGGCCCTCTTCGCCCTCGCCCAGGCGCTCGCCCAGGTGGGAGAGACGGAACAGGTCCGCCAGGCCCTGACCCGCGCCCTCCAGGCCGCCGAGGGGATTCGGGCCGCCGATGACCGCGCCGAGGCCCTCTCCGCCATCGCCCAGGCGTTCGCCCAGGTGGGAGATCGGGAAGGACTGGCCCGTGCCCTCCAGGCTGCCGAGAGAATTGGGGACGCTGAGAACCGCGCCTGGGCCCTCTCCGCCATCGCCCAGGCGTTCGCCCAGGTGGGAGAGACGGAAGAGGCCCGCCAGGCCCTGGCCCGCGCCCTCCAGGCCGCCGAGGGGATTGGAGACGCCGATCTCCGCGCCAGGGCCCTCTCCACCGTCGCCGAGGCGTTTGCCCAAGTGGACGCGCCGGCAGAGGAGGCTGCCGGCTGGCTCGTCGCCGCCTTCCGCGCCGCCCGGGCCCGCGGGCGGGGAGAGGTGTGGTACCACATCGGGGTCTTCGCTCCGCTGCTGGGGAAACTGGGCCTTCTCCCCGCCGCCTGGGAGCGGATCCAGGCGGTGGAGGCGGTGGTGGGGGGATGAACGTAAACCTCCCGCGGGTGGAAAACCTGTGGGAGGTTGGAATACAACATCAGGAGGCTAACAAATGGACATCAGCACGTTGGTTCCCGCGGTGATGGCCTTGCTGGCACCTTTCGTGGCTAAAGGGGCCGAGGAGTTCGCCAAGACGGCCGGCAAGGCCGCCGCCGAGAAGGCCGGCGCCCTGCTGCGCACCCTCAAGGAACGCTGGTCAAAGGACGATGAGGCCAAAGATGCCCTGGCCAAATTCGAGCAGAAACCGGAGCGCTATCGCCCCGTGGTCGAGGACATCCTCGCCGAGGCGATCAGGACTGACCCTGCCTTCGCTCAGGCGCTCTCGCAGATTCTGGGGCCGGTGCAGCAGATGGGGAGCGGTAAGTACCAGATCCAGATTGATGAGGGCCAGGGCATCGTCATTGGCGACGGGGCAAAAGTAGAGCAATACTTTGGCGTCAAGGCCGGCCGGAAGCGCTCTTGAGCGGAACCGACGCTCAGGAACGCCAGGCGTAGGCGCAATTGACGGACTGACCGCCGTGTTTTGGCGATGGACGAAAGCCAACCATGACCAATGCGACAAAGCAGGACACACCGGGGCGGGACGTGTTTTTGGTTGAATACCTGGGCCAGTTCGCTCAACGTGAGCCCCTCGCTGCCACTGCTCAGTGGGCCAGGCTCTTCGAGGACCTTCGTGTGGCCTGGCAGCTCAACACCTGCCGTCACCTCCTGCGCGAAGCCAAGCGGTGGTTTTGGGCACCAACTGAGACCCGCGCCCAGGTACACAATAGCGAGGGGTTGCTCGCCCAATCGCTGGCTGACTGGGAAGAGGCCATTCGTTGTCATCAACAAGCCCTTCACCTGTTCCATCAGGCCGGCCATCGGCCGGGGATCGCTTACGCCCTCAATAATCTGGGACTGGCCTATCAGGGGAGGGGCAGGCCGGAAAAGGTTGTGGAATACTGCAAAGCCAGCCTGCAGTTGTCGCAGGAACTCGGCGACCAGGCCAATGTGGCCCGAGCGATGGGGAATCTCTCCCTGGCCTATCGGCAACTGGGACGGTTGGACGAGGCCCTTGCATACGCCCGGCAAAGTCTTGCCCACTTTCGACAGCTTGGAGACCGCTACCACGAAGGTCGAACCCTGAACAACCTGGGCAACATCTATCGTCAGAAAGGCAATTCAGCTCAGGCAATCCCTTTCTTTCAACCGGATCTGGACATTTGCCGCGAACTCGGTGATCGCCACGGCATGGCTCAAACGCTGAACAACCTGGGGCTGGCCCACTATGACTTGGGGCACTGGCTTGAAGCAGAAGAAGCGTTCCGAGAGAGTCTGGCTCTTTTCCAGGAAACAGGCGATGTCTACAGCCAGCGTCGCGTGCTGAACAACCTGGGGATGACCTACGATGCACAGGAAGCCTGGACGGATGCCCTGATGTGCTACGAACAGGCATTGGAGATGTGTCGTGAGTTGGGCGACCGGCATGGAGAAGCATCCATTCTGGGAAACATGGCTGAAGCGGTAGGCCATGTGCGGGGGCACGGAGAGGCAATCAAGCTATATCAGCAGGCCGTTGCCTTGCGAGAGGCATCAGGTGATAGCCTGGCCGCGTTACGAGCGCGAGTGAATCTGTGTGCTCATTTGCTGCGTCACGGAGAGCGTGTCGCCCTTGAACCTCAAGAACAGATAATCCTGCAGCGAACCTTC
>JACIWR010000187.1 GCA_014360845.1 Anaerolineae bacterium | reverse complement strand
TTCGACACGGCTCCCACGGCCAATGCCCGCCGCCTGCTGGGCATGTCCAGCGTCTATTCCATGTGGGTGAACAAAATGGTGCAGAGCCGGGAGGAGGCGAAGTCTCTGCGGGAGCTTCTCTCCTACAGCAAGAAGAAAGAAAAAGACCCGCTGATGGAGTATCTGCTCAATTTGCGCACCAGGATGGAGCGAGCTAAAAAGCTGCTGACGGATGCGGACCGCACGGCCTTCTTCTTCGTCACCTTGCCGGAGGCGTTGCCCATCGCGGTGATCAAACGCTTCATCAGTTGGTTCCAGGATTTCGGTATCCCTGTGGGCGGGGTGGTGGTGAACATGTTGATTGACAAAGAGGCTGTGGGCGAGGACGCACCGGATTTCGTGCGCAACCGCATCGCCATGCAGGAAGGGTACATGGAAGAAATCTGGCGTTCTTTCCCCGACGTGCGGGCTTTGATCCCTCTCTTCGAGACCGAGGTGCGTGGCACGAAGATGCTGGAACGCACTGCTCAGTACTTGTTTGCCTGAGCGCCTGGATGAGAACGTGCCCCGCTAAGCGCCTTCAGCGGGGCCTTTTTGTTACCGGATGCTGGGGTAGAAAAGCGCTCTACCCGGGTCCGGGCTGTTGCGGCATGAGGTGGGCCATGTTATTCTCAAACCCTGCTTTGAGTATTCTTCTCGTGGGACTCGTTTTTATCCTGGCCTTTGGCGCTCTCTCTTTTCTGCGGCGTCAGGGAATATCCGCGCGCTTCGCCGTGGAGGGCCTGATCGTCACCGCCGTGGGTGCGGTGGCTGCTTCTTTTGTGGCCGTGAATATTCTCGCTTTCCTGATCGTCCTCTACCTCATCACCATGCGCGTGCGCCTCCTGGCCGATGTGGGCAACTGGCTCACGGCCAGCCGGCGTTATGAGCAGGCCCTGAGCGTCTATCGCTTCGCCCTGCGTCTGTCTCCCGATGTCCCCAGCCGCCAGATTGTGCTCATCAATCAAGGGGTGACGCAATTGTACATGAAAGAGCCTCAAGCGGCAGTGACTTCTCTGGAAGAGGCGCTCAGCTACGGGCAGTTAGGAGCCAAATATCTTTCCGCCGGGCATTACAACCTGGGTCTGGCTTATAAGCGGGTGGGACGCAAGGCCGAGGCTGTTCGTGAGTTCAATCGAGCTATAG
The DNA here is from genome assembly GCA_014360845.1 of Anaerolineae bacterium. Classification (GTDB taxonomy): domain Bacteria; phylum Chloroflexota; class Anaerolineae; order JACIWR01; family JACIWR01; genus JACIWR01. The sequence goes on along the minus strand of JACIWR010000187.1, from coordinate 7,545 downwards.
ATGCCTGGCCGGCCTCGATTTACGCCACCCATGCGCGCGCGGCGTTGGAGAAAATGCGAGAGCCTGATGATAGAGGACCGGATGCTGGCGAAAGTGATTGACTTTCGCTTCCTTTGATGGTAGAATATAATCAATCGGGGCCCAGAAGCGGCCAATCGTCTCGTGTTCGTGCTCTTTCCAAGGAGGGTGCATAATGGACAGGCGGAAACCCGTGGCTGAGATCGTGCTCATCGTCGTTGGTGCTGTGTTAAGTTGCTGCTGGCTGCCTCGCGGGCTCCTGGGATTGCTTTACCTCGTCCGTACCGTTGCTCCCAAGACCCGTATTTCACCGGATTTGTTGCGGATTCTCCAAAATCTGAGTTTACCCCTGAGCTGGTATAACCAGTTGATCATGCAGCGCTTTTTCATCAGGGCCAGGAATTACACAATTGGCCAGGTGTTAACCGCTATCCCCATGTGCTTGTGTCCGCTGGTAGCCATCGCCCTCCTGGCAGTTGGGATCGTCCTCTACACCCGGGCCTCCAGGGCCGAGAGAGAATAAGCCCTTTGGTGGGAGCGGTGGGGTTACCAGTGTGTCGTTGACCTTGAACAGCGGTCGAGAAGTCTCGAAACAGTGTACTTCGGGGGCTCGACCGCTGTTTGTTGAGGGCCAAATAACAAACAAGGAGGAAAGCTGCGATGAGCGAACTCAAAATGGTGGCTGACCTGATGGCTGTTTCCGCACGTACCGCGCCCAAATCGGCCGGTCGGGACTTCATCGTGGTGGAGATCGTCGAAGGGGAGCAATTGCAGGCCCTGGCGGATAAGATGGTCGAGTTCGGCGAGAGGACCGGGAAGAAGAACTTCGACCGGGACGGGGCCAATGTCCGCGATTCGGCAGCGGTGGTACTCATCGGTCTCAAAGACGCCGATGTGTTGGGTTTGAACTGCGGGGCCTGCGGCTTTGAGAAGTGTTTGGAGCCCAATACTTTCGAGGGAGAATTCCGGGGGCCTAACTGCGCTTTGCGCCTGCTGGACCTGGGTATCGCCCTGGGTTCGGCGGTGAAGACGGCCAGTTTGCTCAACGTGGACAACCGCATCATGTACCGCGCCGGCGTCGTCGCTCGCGAGATGGGCTTGATTGACGCTGATTTCGTGATGGGCATACCCCTTTCCGCTACCGGGAAGAGCATCTATTTTGATCGCTAGCGCGCTACATGGACGGAGCCAGGGCTGTAGGGCGGGTTGGGCTCGGCTGAGCCGGGCAGTCAGGTGAACCGCAAGGATTCTCTCATGCAACGGTTCTGCTCTATCGCTTGAGAAGGAGAGCCCTACCCGCCACCTCGGAGCGCAGCCGAGCCTCTGTCCGGCGAAGCTGTCACCGACCTCTCACTGCGTGAGGGGCTTGCGGGAAGCCTTCCTAACTGCTATGACCATGGGGTAGCATCGGGACTCGCTCGCTGAGATGAGCTGGGCATAGATGACAAAACATTGGACACGCGCTCAATAATGTGATAAACTATAAACGGTTTACTCAGGAGGCCTCATGTTTCGCGTGCTGACCATCAACCCCGGTTCGACCTCGACCAAAGTAGCCGTCTACGATGACGAGACGCCCGTCTTCGTGGAGACTGTGCGTCATTCGGCAGAGGAGCTGGCAGCTTACCCGCGTATCCCTGATCAGTACGCCTTCCGTCGCGATGCGGTATTGCGCTTGCTGGAAAAGCACGGTATTGCCCTGGACTCGTTGGACGCGGTGGTAGGGAGAGGGGGCCTTCTCCGTCCCATCGAGAGCGGGACTTACCGGGTGAACGAGAAGATGCTGGCCGAGCTACGCGCTCCCAAAGAGCGGGAACATGCCAGTAATCTGGGGGCCATCATTGCCGACGAGATCGCACGCCAGGCGGGAGTACCGGCCTTCATCGTGGACCCGGTCTGCGTTGACGAATTCGAGCCCCTGGCACGCATCTCCGGCCTGCCGGAGATCGAGCGCCGCAGCCTTTCCCATGCTCTGAACCTGAAGATGGCGGGCCGGCGGGCCGCTCAGGAACTGGGCCGCCCTTATGATGAGGTCAACTTGGTAGTGGTGCACATGGGAGGTGGTATTTCGGTGGCGGCGCACAAACGAGGCCGCCAGGTGGATGTCAACCAGGCGCTGGATGGCACCGGCCCTTTCTCTCCTGAACGGGCGGGAGGGTTGCCGGTGGGCGATGTACTGCGCATGGCCTACTCTGTGCCTCCCTACGATAAAACCCGCTACACTTACGAGGAAATGTTCAAGAAAATAGCGGGGCAGGGCGGACTGGTGGCGCATCTGGGCACCAATGACGCCACCGAGGTCGAACGCCGTATCGCCAACGGTGATGAGCACGCCCGCCTTATCTACGAAGCCATGGCTTATCAGATCGCTAAAGAAATCGGCCTGATGGCCACGGTGTTGAAGGGGGACGTGGACGCCATCGTCCTGACCGGCGGTCTGGCCTACTCAGAGATGCTGGTGGGCTGGATTCGCGAGCGGGTGGAATGGATCGCGCCCGTGTTGGTATATCCGGGGGAGGACGAGATGCTGGCCATGGCTCAGGGGGCCCTGCGGGTCTTGCGCGGTGAGGAACAGGCTCGCGAGTATTGAGTTATTCCAAAGGTGAGGAACGAACATGCCTAAACCCGCGAAAACCATCGTATGCGTTGAGGATGAACCCGAAGTCATAGAGCTGATCCAGGTGATGCTGGAGACCTCGGGCTATCGGGTGATTGGAGTCATCGGGGGGCGAGAGGCCCTGGAGGTGATTCGCCGTGAGAAACCCGACATGGTTCTGCTGGACCTGATGATGCCAGAAGTGGACGGGTGGACGGTCTTCAAGCAAATGCGCGCCGATCCAGAGCTGAAGAACATCCCCGTGGTGCCGGTGACTGCGGTAGACAAGCCCATTGACATGATGTTGGCCCTGGAAGTGGCGGGGGTGGACGAGTATGTGACCAAACCTTTCAGCCGCAATGAATTGATAGCCAGTGTGGAGAAGGTGTTCCGCCGTCGGGAAGGGAGGGAGTAACCCCAACGGCTGAGGTGGACGACAGAAAATGAGGAGGCTGACATGCCCGAAAAGAAGATCAAGGTGCTATGCATTGAGGATGAGCCGCAGATGATTGATCTGATTCGTCTCATCCTGGAAAGTAAGGGCTACGAAGTGTTGGGAGCCGAAGGCGGACGCGAAGGTTTAGAACTGATGCGTAAAGAGCGGCCCGATTTGTTGCTCTTGGATTTAATGATGCCGGAGATGGACGGCGGCGACGTCTTTCACCAGATGAAGGCCGAAGTGGAACTCAAAGACATACCGGTCATCGTGGTCACAGCCAAGGCCGCACCCATTGACAAAATCCTGTGGATGAATGTGGCCAAAGTAGACGATTACGTCACCAAACCCTTTGGCCCACAAGAACTCTTGGAGAGCGTGGAGAAGGTTCTGGGCCGTCAGTGAGGGATGGACTCTCTTTCTGGAAAGGCCGCAGCCCGTTTGGGGGTGTGGAAAGGGGGTGTGGCGAAGGTAGAGTAGCGAGAACAGGCGGTCTTGGCATCGCCGTAAACGGGTGGTGTTGGAAGGTTTTTTGAAGATCTGTCCCGCACCGGCTCTTCAGGCCGGTGCTGTCACCTTTTGAGGAAGGAGGTCAGTCCTGCATAGGACTGGTAGTGTTGATCATGAATGAATTGCTTGGAACAAAGCGGGGGCGGCGGGCGATGGTCCTCGTACTGGCCCTGTTCACGGCCGTGGTGATCCTGGCGTGCAGTTGTCCCCTGAGTAATCTCACCCAACTGGCCACGGAGATCGTCCCTACGAATACGCCCGTCGTTGCGCTGGTGACTCCCAAGCCCACCAAACCCATCGCTCCCAGCCCGACCCCCACTTACACCCCTGTCCCGGGACCTGGGCCTGCCGATATGATCATGCACACCAACGAGGATGCTGGCTTCAGCATTCAGTACCCCGCCGATTGGTTTGTGGAGAGTGACCTGGAAGGCTCCTACTTTGCACAGGCGGAATCGGGCCTGGTCTTGATGGACCCCAGCGACGGGCCCATTTTCGCCATGTTTGCCGGGTCTCTGACGGATATTGAAGCGGACGTGGGCACTATCGAGTCGGTGGAACAATTGATGAATGCTCTGGTGAGCGAGGAGGGATTCATCCCGGAGGGAGGCGAAGTCGGTGATTATGAGAGCCTGCGGCCCGATGTGATAGTTGCCCCTGCCCAATGGGTGGACGACTACTCAGAGCAGTTATGGCACGTGTTGCTGGGGGTGACCCTCAGCGGGGAGCGGGCCGGGGTGATGGCCGGCATCACCATTGCCGAAGATTGGGAGACAGATTTAGACCTCTTCCGCGTCATGGCCCAAAGCGTGGAGTTGTTTGAGCCCTCAGAGTAACCGGTGAATCGAAGAACGAAAAGGCCGCCGTGGTGAACAAACCGCGACGGCCTTTTTCGCCTGGCTGATTGGTAATGGGAGTATCGCTCACTCCCAGTCTTCGGGCTCTGCTGAAGGGGGCGTGGTCTTGAGTGGGCCAAAAGTTAGGCGGCCTGACTTGCGGATGCCGGTAGCGGGTTCGCTTTCCTCCTCTTCCGCCAGGAGCTTCTCTGCGCTTTCCGCTGGCGCTGCCGACGCTGGTCCGGCTTCCGGCCGGGGCGCGGGGCGTTCCGCTGCCTTCCACTCCTCGGCTTCTGCCGGGGCGGTGACCGCTACGGCAGGCGTGGGCGATGAGACGCTGCTACCGCAGTAGGGGCAGACAGTCCAGCGCAGATGTAGAAGACGCCCGCAGTGAAGACAGGGTTTGCGCACCTTGGTGTGACAGTACGGACACACCATGAAATCGGGTTCGAGGGGGTGCTTGCAACCCGGGCAGACCTGGCGGTCCTCGATGTCCTGGAGCAGGGCTTCCTCCTCCAGGGAGCGTTCATAAGCCTCGGCCAGCGTTTCTCGAGGGCGGAGGATCAGGTAGAGGCCCAGCCCCAAGGGGCCGAATATCAGCACCAACAGGGAAGCCAGCAGTTGGGCGAAGATGTCGCGCGAGCGAGAACGAATATCGCGGAAGGTCCAGATCACCAGGCTCACCCAAAAAGCTGCCAGAAAGGCCCCGATGAAGGCAATGACGATGGCTAAAATCGCCCCAATGTTTTCCAGTGACATTCTCGTGTTCTCCTTATTTCGGATTTGCGCCATTCTGTCTGAGGTGCGGACAGAATGGCGCTATTATACCATCATCCCGTGATTTTGTCACATCAGCGGGTGGGGGTAGGTTTGACGCGCTCCAGATGGATGAGCAAGATGGACACATCCGGCGGATTTACCCCGGGCAGGCGCGAGGCCTGACCGACGGTGGCCGGGCGGAAGTACATTAACTTCTCGCGGGCTTCGTTGCGCAGACCGACCACGGAGTTATAGTCGAAGTCGGGGGGAATGGGGCGCTCTTCCAGTCGGCGCAGGCGTTCGACCTCCCGCCGTTGCTTGTCTATGTAACCGGCATACTTGGCTTCGATGCTCACCTGCTCGATGACCCCGTTCGTCAACGGTGAGGGGCTGGGGACCAGATCGGCGATGAGTTCATAAGAGACTTCTGGTCGGCACAGGAACTGCAAGGCGTTGACCCCGTCGTCCAGGGGTGGGAGTCCTTGCGCGCGCAATCGCTGGTTGACCTCGGGAGTGGGGCGCAGCCAGGTCTGGCTCAGGCGGGACAGTTCCTCGGCGATGGCGGCGCGCTTGGCCTCCACGGCTTCGTAGCGGGCGCGGGAGATCAGCCCCACTTCGTAGCCGATGGGCGTCAGCCGCAGGTCGGCGTTATCCTGACGCAGCAGCAACCGGTATTCGGCCCGCGAGGTCATGATGCGGTACGGCTCGATGATTTCCTTGGTCACCAAATCATCAATCAGCACGCCGATGTAGGCCTGGTCCCTGCGGAGGATGATGGGCGGTTTGCCCGCTACCTGCCGGGCCGCGTTGATGCCGGCCATTAATCCCTGAGCCGCCGCTTCCTCGTAACCGGATGTGCCGTTAATCTGTCCGGCCAGGAACAGCCCTGCCACCGCTTTGGTCTCCAAAGAGGCCTGGATTTGATGAGGTGGCACGCAGTCATACTCGATGGCGTATCCGGCGCGCATGATCTCCACCTCGCGCAGGGCGGGGATGCTGTGCAGCATGGCCAATTGTACGTCTTCGGGCAGGCCGGTAAAGAAGCCTTGCACGTATACTTCACCCGTGTGCCAGCCCTCGGGCTCCAGGAATAGCTGATGGCTCTCCTTGTCGGGGAAGCGGACGATTTTCTCCTCGAAGGAGGGGCAATACCGCGGGCCCACGGCCTCAATCGCGCCCGGGGCAATGGGAGAGCGGTGCAGGTTCTCGCGCACAATGCGATGGGTCAGCTCGTTGGTGCGCACCAGATAGCAGGGAAGCTGGGGCCGCCACGAAGTCTGCCGCGGGATGGGATAGACGGGATTGGGAGGTGTAGGGCGGGCCTCGGGTTCTGGCGGCTCGAAACTGAAATATAGCGGCGTGTCGCTGCCCAGTTGGGGCTCTGTTTGCGAGAAATCTATGGTGCGGGCGTCAACGCGCGGCGGCGTGTTCGTCTGTAAACGTCTGAGGGTGAAACCCAACTCGCGCAGCGAGGCGGAGAGTCCGGTCGCCGGGAACTCTCCGGCCCGTCCGGCGGGCCAGGAGTGCTCACCCGAAAGAATCCGTCCGGCCAAAAACGTACCCGTGGTCAGCACCACGGTCCGGCCCTGATAGATGCGGCCTGTGTGCGTGACCACTCCTTGCACCTGATCACCCTTTACCAGCAATTTTTCGACTCGTGCTTGCTTCAGGTGCAGATTGGGAGTCCGCTCCAGGGTGTGTTTCATGGCCAGCGAATAAAGTCGTTTATCGGCCTGGGCTCGCAGAGCCTGCACCGCCGGGCCTTTAGAGATGTTCAGCAGGCGTATCTGGATGAAATTGCGGTCAATGGCGCGGGCCATCTCCCCGCCCAGGGCATCAATCTCGCGCACCAGATGACCTTTACCCGGTCCTCCTACGCTGGGGTTGCACGGCATCTGGGCGATGAGATCGAGATTCATGGTCAGAAGCAACGTGCGCGCGCCCATGCGCGCCGCGGCCAGGGCCGCTTCGCAGCCGGCGTGTCCTGCTCCGACAACGATGACATCGTACACAACTGCACCTCGTGATACAGGATGATGGTGGTCAGTATAATACACTTCCTAGTTTTGGGCAAGATTGGGGTCTGTCCCGTAGTGCAACTGCGGGACAGCGAAAGCATGCTGCGCCCCAGGGGCATCAAGTTAACGAGCAGTGGAGCTTCTTTACCGCAAGCCCCTCACGCAGTGAGGGGTCGGTGACAGCTTCGCCGGACAAGGGCTGGGCCGAACTCCAAGGTGGCGGGTAGGCTCTCTGCCTTAGACCGATAGAGCTGAATCGTTACATGGGAGAATCCCTGCGGCTCACCTGGTTGCCCGGCTCAGCCGAGCCCAACCCGCCCTACGGTGATGCGGCCATTGTGCCCCTAAACTGACACACACCCCCTACCAATT
>JACIWR010000186.1 GCA_014360845.1 Anaerolineae bacterium | reverse complement strand
GTGAGCTGGCTCTTTGATCCTCAATCCAGTCACCTGACAGTTTGAGAATGCCATGGCGAAGAGGCGCTCTGCTCTACATTTGGAGCAGGAGTCATCCTGAGCGGAGTGAGTCCCGAAGCGTCAGCGGAGGGACGAACGTAGTCGAAGGATGACGAAAGACCGAGTCCCGCATCCTTCGACTCCGCTACGCTCCGCTCAGGATGCTTTCTCTTGCCATGAGGCCATTCCCTTGCACCCTATGCAGCGATACTCGGCCCAAACTGTCGGGTGGCTAGATCCTCAATGAGCGCCTCGCTTACTGCCCAAAGCCAATTGGCCTATCGAACCGTTGCGCAACTGTTCGCTGGCCCTCTGCTGCAGGTCACGCAAACCCTGCAAATAGGACTCCGGATTGGTCAACTCCGAAAGCAGGTCCTTCACCCGGCGCAGCGAGGCCACCTGGAGACGCCCGGTGCGGATGCGTTCTTTTAGATCGGAGAGGCTCATCGTTGTGCTGGCGTAAAGGCGGGCCATGTTCTCGTAGAACTCCTGGAGGGGCAAGCGGGTGGGCAGCACGCTGTGCAGGAAATCAAACAGTTCGTAGTTGCGGGTGGTCAGCTCCTGGAGCTTCTCGCGGAAGAACTCCGTGCCCGGCAGGGGGGTGAGCACGGTGAACTGAGGGAAGCTGATCTTGAGTCGCCGCACGTACTCGATGAGGGCATCGAAATCGGGCCGATCCCACTGCGGGTCCACGATGAACGCTCCCCAGATGTCCACGCCGTTAGCACGCAGGATGCGCGCCGCCTCCTCGTTGGTACGCACACTGGAACGCTTGTCTAAATCGTCCAGCTCTTCCTCGCGATACTTCTCGAAGCCCACCAGCACGGTGGACAACCCGATGGAAGCCCACTTCTCCACCAGATCGGGCCGGCGCACGATGCTGTCGCTGCGGGCCTGAATCCAGTACTTGAACTTCAGGCCTTCGCTGCGGATCATGTCGGCAATGCGTTCGGCGCGGGGCAGACGCTGGAAGAAGTTGTCATCCACGAAGCAGATGATGTCGCCCACCAGGGTGCGCAATTCCTCCAACACCCGCTCCGGCGACTTGAAGCGGCATCGCTTGCGATGGAAGACCCACACCGAGCAGAATTTGCAGCGATAGGGGCAACCTCGCGCCGTCTCCATCGCCGCGTGGGAGGGCCAAAACTGAAAGTGGTACTGATCGCGGTAGGCGGCTGTCAACTCCCGCGCGGGTGGCGGCGATGAGTCCAAATCGGTCAGCAGCGGGCGAGTACCCGTCGCTACCTGTGCTCCATCCTCGCGCAGGATGAGACCTGGCACTTTGTGCAAGTCCTCCCCCTTCTCCAAAGCCCGCACCAACTCTGCCAGCGTCTCCTCCCCCTCACCGACGACGATGACATCCACCCAGTGACAGTTGAAATCCTGGGGACACAGGGTAGCATGATAGCCCCCCACCACCGTGGTTATCTCCGGCGCTTCTTCTTTCACCTGCTGGCAGATGTGCAGCATGTTGGGCACGTCCACGGTGTAACCCGTCACCCCCACCACGTCGGGCTGAAAGTCGCGCAATGCCCTCTTGAGATCGGGGTCCACCCGCAGGTCCGCAATGCGTACCTCGTGCTCGTCCAACAACACCGCCGCCAGAATCTCCAACGCCAGGGGTTCCGGTCGCGCCAGTTTGCGAAAGCCCACCAAGCTTTTGCTCTCGCCCGGTTGTACCAATAGCACTTTCATAAGAATCCCCCCTTTCTTCTCGTAGGGCTGGTTGGCGGCGGGTCAGGCGTGGTGCCGCCTTGCCCCGAGCACCCATTCCCGTCGTTGCCCTTGCCGATACAAGAGCCATAGCCGCCTACCTGCCGCCCCCCAATGGCAGGTAGGCCGCTCTTTTGGTTTTCTCAACACGGCGCCTGGTTTGCCGTGGTCCGCTGCTGGACCGTTGCCTCTGCCCGGCTCGCGGCCAACCTGCCCTACTCTACTATGTCATTAAGGTGCGTCGCACCTGTCATAGACCCAGCGGCAATTGTCCCTGTGTCCAGTTCTCATTATCCTGATCCTGCTCACCAACACCGGCACCGACCATCGCCCGCAACTGCGCCTCGTCAATCATGGGCACGCCCAACTGTTGGGCCTTGCGGTACTTCGTCCCGCCGGGCGACTCGCCCACCACCAGGTAATCGGTCTTGGACGAGACGGAGCTGGTGACCTTGCCCCCGTGCCGTTCGATGAAGGCCGTCGCCGCCTCGCGGCTCATCGTGGGCAGCGTGCCGGTGATGACGAAAGTCTTGCCGGCCAGAGGTAAGACCCTCTCCTCCGCCTCCTCGCGCCTCTCCTCCGCCAGGCGCAGGCCCGCCCGCCGCAGCTTCTCGATTAACTCCCGGTGACGCGGACGCCGGAAGTAATCTACCACGCTGGCGGCGATGCGCGGACCAATGCCCTCCACGTTCTCCATGTCCTCCTGGGTAGCCTGCATCAGGTCATCAATGGATGGAAAGTGGCGGGCCAGGGTCTGAGCCACGACGCTGCCCACATAGCGGATACCCAAAGCGTTCAGCACCCGCCAGAAGGGTTGCTTTTTGGAAGCCTCGATGGCCGCCAACAGGTTCTCGGTACTCTTCTCGGCGAAGCCCTCCAGCTCCAAAATGTCCTCAGCGTGCAGGGTATACAGGTCCGCCGCGTCGTGGATCAGCCCCTTGTCCACAAACAGGTCCACCGTGCGCTCGCCCAGGCCGTCAATCTCCATGGCGGCGACAAAGTGCCGCACCCGGCGCTTGAGTTGGGCCGGGCAGGCGGCGTTCACGCAATAAACGGCCACCTCGTCCTCAGGCTGGACCACCGGCTCTCCGCAGACGGGACAGCGCTCCGGCATGGTGATAGGGCGCTCGCTGCCATCGCGCAGATCAACAATAGGTCCGGCCACGTAGGGGATCACGTCGCCGGCGCGCTTGACGATCACCATGTCGCCGATGCGAATGTCCTTGCGGGCCACATCCTCGTAGTTGTGCAACGAAGCGTGCTTGATAGTCACTCCACCCAGTTCCACCGGTTCCAGCACAGCCACCGGGGTCAGCGCGCCGGTGCGTCCCACACTGGCTTCCGCGTCCAGCAGCCTGGTGGTCGCCTCCCGCGCCGGGAACTTGAAAGCGATGGCCCCACGCGGGTCTTTGCCCACCACGCCCAGCGCTTCCTGGAGACGGAGGTCGTTGATTTTGATGACCAGTCCATCAGCCTCGTAGTTCAAGGTGTCGCGCTTTTTCACCCACGCCAGACAGTGCTCAATCACCTCATCCACAGTGGACAGGAGAGCGACGTCCTCGGAAACGGGGAAGCCCATGGTGCGTAAGTAAGCCAAGGTCTCCCACTGGGTCGTGATTTCCACCCCCTCACTGGCGACGATGGAGTAACACCAGAGGGACAGAGGTCGCGAGGCCGTGATGTTGGGGTCGAGCTGGCGCAGAGAACCGGCGGCTGCGTTGCGCGGATTGGCGAAGGCCTTCTCCCCCATCTCCTCCTGGCGGCGGTTGAACTCGGCAAAGGCATCCAGAGGCATGTATGCCTCACCCCGCACCACCAGGCGAGGCGGGGCAGGGACAGCGGTCTGAGGGTCCGTGGGGATACGCAAGGGCAACTTCTTGATAGTGCGCAGGTTGGCCGTGATGTCCTCGCCGACCTCGCCGTTGCCCCGCGTCGCCCCCTGCACGAAGACACCATCCACGTAGTGCAGCACCACGGTCAGGCCGTCAATCTTGGGCTCGACCACGAAGTCCAAATCCTCGACCCGCACCCCTTCCGGCAGCAGCTTGCTGATACGCGCCAGCCACTCGCGGATGCCTTCCGGCTCGGTGGTGCTGGCCAGGCTGAGGATGGGGGCCGGATGGCGCACCTTCTCAAACTTCTCCTGGGGCTCGCCGCCCACGCGCTGGGTGGGCGAATCGGGGGTGATGAGCTCCGGGTGCGCCTCTTCCAGGGCCTGTAGCTCTCGGAACAGGCGATCGTATTCGGCATCACTGATCACCGGCGCGTTGAGCACGTGGTAGCGGTAGTTGTGGTAATTGATCTGCTCCCGTAGTTCGCGGATACGCTGTTCAACGTCTTTCATGTGCCCCTCGCATCTGTGATGAGATATTCACCTGCTACAACACCTTGACCACCATCAATGCCATGTCATCAAACTGACAGGCCTGGCCCTGAAAAGCCAGCACCTGGTCGAAGACGGCATCACAAAGCTGAGAAGTGGGTTTGTCGGCATGGGCCGCCACACTATCCATGAGCCATTTCACACAATAGCGCTCGCCGGCAAAATTCAGCGCATCCGTCAGACCGTCGCTGTAGAGGACCAGCAAATCCCCAGGCCAGAGTTGCACCAGGCGCTCTTCCAATTCGATGCCCTCTATCATCCCCAGGAAACGGCCCTCCCCTTCCAGCAGGCGCATCTCTCCGGTACGCCCTCGATACAGGATGGGACGGTCGTGCCCGGCGCGCGCATAACGCAACTCCCGTGTTCTCGCGTTCAATACGCCGTAGAAAGCGGTGACGAACATGTCGGCGGACGATGCACGAAGTAGCAGGTTGTGCACGTCCAGTAAAGTCTGTCGGGGGGAACAGGAGCCACTGGCCTGAGCCAGCATCAGAGCGCGGGTAACGGCCATGAAAATCGCCGCGTGAACGCTTTTGCCCGAGACGTCGGCCATGATGAGTCCCACCTGCTCTTCGTCGAGGGCAAAAGCGTCGTAGAAATCGCCGCCTACTTCGCGGGCGGGAAGATAGCGTGCAGCGAAGTCTAACCCTGGCATTTGGGGCAGGGATTTGGGCAGAATACCACGCTGCACCTCGCCGGCGATCTCCAGTTCCCGCTCCAGGCGTTCCTTCTCCACGATCTGCGCCTGGGCTGCTTTAAGTTCTGCGTAGGCGCGGGCCAGCTCCTCGTTCTTGCGACGCAGCTCCTCAATGGTGAGCACATCGGTCTCGCGGATGGTGGCACTGAGTCCGCGCATCATGTCCAGAGCGACGGTCGGATTGTCCTTCAGCAACCGGTCAAAAACGGCTTCGTCCACTTCCAGCAGGCGGCAGGGCTGCAAAGTGCGCACCGTCGCCGAGCGGGGAGCGTTTTCGATGAGAGCCATCTCCCCGAAAAACTCCCCCGGCCCGCGGACAAACAATTGCACTTCATCCGTGCCTAACCTCTTCACGATCTCCACGCGGCCTTCGAGGATGACGTAGAAGCTATGTTCAACGGCGTCTTCCTGGCACACAACCGCCCCTCGCGGAAACTCCCGCTCCACCGCCAGGGCAGCCAGTTTGGCCAATTCATCTCCGTCCAGGCCGCGAAAGACCCGACCCAGCAGAGCAACAGCCTCTCCCATGCTCATGAGCTCTCGATCTCCGCAATCCCGCTCCGGCTCACCCCTTGGGGGTGATTTTGCCAGCGGCCAATGTGGTCAGAAGTCCAATCCTACCCGCTTTTCACGCTTATTCATTATAGCAGCTTTTGTAACACTTGACAACAGCGAGCACCTTGTAAGGGCGCAGCGGCGCTGCGCCCTTACAGCGGCGGGCGGTCCTTTTAATCGGCTGACCAGACTCACCCCGCCAGACGGTTCTCCAGCACCTGGTCAACACTGAAGCGATGCAATTGCAGATAATGCACCGCCGCGTCCAGCAGCGCTTCCTGCGGCACCAGACCAATGATCTCGCTCTCGGCAATGGCCACCCCGTAGCGGGCTGCCTCGGCGCGGATCAGCTCCACCACGCGGGCGATGGGCGTTTTGCGGTAATCGGTGAGGTTCATCGAGACCTGCGCCCGGCCTTCCACCAGCAATCCCAGCGCCTTCACGTAGCGCAATCCGCCGCTGGAATGACGCACCGCTTTGGCGATGGCCTGGGCGATGCGCACGTCATCGGTGGTCAGGTAGACGTTGAAAGCAATGAGCGGAGGACGAACGCCGATGGCCGTGGCCCCGGCCCGGCCCATCTCTCGCGGGCCGAAATCGGGCGCGCGTTGCGGGTCCGTGGCAATCTCCCGGCGGATGCCCTCGTACTCGCCGCGGCGAACATCGGCCAGGTTGATCCGTTCGGGGCGAGTGGCTGCCGCCTCGTAGAGATAGACGGGGATACCCAACTCGTCGCCCACCCGCGCGCCCAGTCGTCGGGCCATCTCCACGCAGTCATCCATGGTCACCCCCCGCACGGGGACGAAAGGCACCACGTCCGTGGCCCCCATGCGCGGATGGGCTCCCCGGTGCTGCTCCATGTCAATCAGCTCCGCCGCGCGGCGGATACCGCGAAAGGCCGCCTCCTCCACCGCCTCCGGCTCGCCGATGAAAGTGACCACCGTGCGATTGTGATCGGCGTCGGATTCCACGTCCAGGACGCGCACGCCGGTCACCTCGCCGATGCTGGCCACGATCTGATCAATCACCTCCCGGCGGCGACCTTCACTGAAATTAGGTACACATTCCACAATCCGTTGCATTGTCCTCTCCTTGTGGGACGGGATGGCATCCCGTCCTACGTCAGTAGATTTGTCGCACGATGGGCTTTCCCGCTTCATCGGCCACAAGCTGCGGCTGGACGTCGTCCACGATGCGCACGGGGATGAGTTCGGCGCTGCGCAGGCCGTCGGCGGCCAGCAACGCCCGCAGGATGACCCCGTCGCGGGCCGCGTCCACGGCGCTGATGTCGAACACGAAATCGCCCAGGCTCCAGGCGATCAGGCAACGCCCCCGCACCTCGGTGTCCTGCACCACGTGCGGCTCGTGGCCGATCACCAAATCGGCCCCGGCATCGGCGGCGGCGTAGGCCAGCGCGCGCTGCTCCTCGCTGGGCGTGCGAGCGTACTCGATGCCCGCATGCAGGTTGACGATCACCACATCGGCCTGCTGCCTGGCCTGGCGCACCGCCTCTTGAATGACGGACACCTCAGCATAGGCCACGTGGGTATCGGGCGGCATCTCCCACGGCACCTGCTTGAAGCTGGACATGGCGTAGGAGAGAAAGGCCAGGCGCACACCTTTGACCTCGAGGAACAGAGGGCGGTAGGCTTCCTCGGCGGAGGAGCCTGCACCCACGTAAGCCAGGCCGTGGTCGCGCAAAGTGACCACCGTCTCGTCCAGACCCGCCTGGCCGTAGTCCGAGGTGTGATTGTTGCCCAGGATCAGCACGTCGAAACCGGCCTGTACCAGGCCCTCCACGTGACGGGGATGGGCGCGGAACAGATAGAGTTTGTGCGGGATGGGTTGCGAACGGGCGGTGAGGGCGCATTCCAGATTACCCACGGCCACGTCGGCCCCACGCAGCAGATTGCCTACAGCGGCGAAGGGATAGCCGGAACCAAAGACCTCCATCCGCTCCTCTGGGGTGCGGGCCAGCATGATGTCACCCACGGCCAGCAACTCCACCACCCCCTCGCCGGCCGGCTCCACGCCGGGCAGCGGTCCCCACCATTCGGCCAGCACGGGACGCGGCACTTTCGGCGGGCAGGTCACGCTATCCGGGGAGAAGCCGGGCTCAGCCGACGCGGCCGAGATCAGATAAGTGTGAATCCCGGAGCGAGCAGCCAGCATCTGCTCACCGCGCCAGGTCAGGGCGACCAGGCCGTGCACCCGCTCGCGGGTGCAGCCCTTCCCTCTTAGCTGACCGAATCCATCCAGGATGTACACTGCCCCATCATCGGCTCCGGCGGCGATCTCCGGCTGACCGTCGCCATCCAGGTCTGCCACGCGCAGGGTCCACACCGCGCTGCCCAACCGATGACGCCAGCGCAGGTGATTCTCCGCATCCAGGGCCCAGACCCGCCCCTCGCCCCCGCCGATGAGCACCTCGCGCCGTCCATCGCCCTCCAGGTCCACGACCTCCGCAGCCAGGAGCGGGCCCGTGGTCGGACGGCGCCAGCGCAGCCTGCCCGCACCATCGAGGACGTAGAGAGCGCCGTCGGCGGAGGCTGCGATGACGTCTACCGTGCCGTCGCCCTCCAGGTCGGTGGCGAGGAGGACACGGAGGCATCCCCCCGTGTCATAGCGCCAGCGCAGTTCCCCGTCCGCAGCGATGGCGTACAACGCGCCCGCCTGCGTGCCGGCGAGGATTTCAGCGCGTCCATCACCGTCCAGGTCGGCAGCGACCAGGCTGGCAGCCGCCGAACCCACAGGGACTGCCCAGTGTAACTGGCCGTCCCGGCTCAAGAGGTACAGGTTGCCATCCCACGATCCGGCCACGACCACGCGCGGGCCATCGTCATCCAGGGCGGCGGCCAGCACACGGGTGACGCGCCCGCCGGTGCGGTAAACCCAGCGCGGGCGGCCATCGGCCTCCAACACGTACACGCGGTCGTCATCTGCGCCGATGATCACCTCCGGCTGGCCATCGCCGTCCAAATCGGCCACGTCCACAGCGTACACCCCGGCCTGCGCTTCGTACTGCCAATGCAGCGCGCCGTCCGGCTCCAGCACGTGCACCTTGCGGTCCTGCGCGGCGACGATGATCTCCGGAATGCCATCACCGTCCAGATCGCCCGTGTCCAGGTCCCAGACGATGTCCCAGGCATTGTGCAGCCAGCGCACGTTGAGTTCCAGGGGAGCCAGGGGCGCGGGGGTGATGATCGGCGGCGGTGGAGAAGGCGTGGCCGTCGGTGGGAACTCGGTAGGAGTAGGCGACGGGGATGGCGTGGCCGTGGGGGTGAGTGTGACGGTGGTGGACGGGATACCGGTGGAGATGGCCCGCGTGACGGGTGCGGTGGGTACCGGGGAGGGGGTCATCTTGACCGGCAAGCATCCCAC
>JACIWR010000185.1 GCA_014360845.1 Anaerolineae bacterium | reverse complement strand
GTCGTGGAAGGGGTACTGATAGTATTGGATGCCGTGGGAGGCGTGGAAGTCGGTACAGAGCTGGTGTGGGGTTACGCCGACGAGCGAAACTTGCCGCGCATGGTGTTCATCAACAAGATGGACCGCGAGAACGCCAATTGGGAGCGGGCCTTGCAGGCCTTGAACGAGGCCTTCGATGTCAGATTCATTCCTATTCAATTGCCTATCGGGCAGGAGAGTGACTTTCGGGGCGTAGTTGACCTGGTCAGCATGAGCGCTTACCTGGGTAGCGAGGGCAAGCGGGGTGAAATCCCTGCCGAACTCCAAGCCCAGGCCGAGGAGTACCGCTCGCAGCTAATTGATGCGGCGGCGGAGAGTGATGACGAACTTATCGAGAAATATTTTGAAGAGGGTGACCTCAGTGAGGAAGAGATACGTCGTGGCTTGAAGATCGGCGTGGCTCAGGGGACTCTGGTGCCTGTGCTGTGTGGCTCGGCCACGCAGAATGTGGGCATCAAGGCGCTTTTGGACGCTGTGGCCTTCTATCTGCCCTCCCCGCTGGATGTTCAGCCTATATCGGCTAAGCACCCGGCCACAGGCGAAGAGTCTCCGCTGGAGGCCAACGTGGCGGGCCCCCTGGCCGCTTTGGTGTGGAAGACCATGGCCGATCCTTACGTGGGTAAATTGACCTACTTCCGGGTTTATAGCGGCGCGCTGGAGTCTGATTCGCGGGTGTTCAACGCCCGCAGCGGCGAAGAGGAGCGCCTGGGGCAGCTCTATTGCCTGCGGGGCAAAGAGCAGATTCCGGTGGACCGGGTCGTGGCCGGCGACATCGGTGGTGTGGCCAAGTTGGGTGGTGTGTCCACAGGGGATACCCTTTGCGACAAGGACCATCCCCTCTTGTTGCCCGTGCCAGAGTTCCCCGCGCCCGTTTTTGATGTGGCCGTAACTCCGAAGACCAAGGCGGACTCGGCGAAGATGGGAGCTGCGCTCACTCGCTTGTGTGAGGAGGACCCCACATTGCACTGGCGGCAGGAACCCAGCACGCGCCAGACAATTCTCTCCGGCATGGGCGAATCTCATGTGGATATTGCCGTACGTCGCCTGGAGAGCAAATTCGGCGTGGGGGTAGAGGTCTCCACACCCAAAGTGCCCTACCGCGAAACTGTAACCAAGACCACCGTGGCTCAATATCGTCACAAAAAGCAGACGGGTGGGGCGGGGCAGTTTGCCGAGGTTCACATCAGACTGGAACCGTTGCCGCGCGACACTGGCTTCGAGTACGTGTGGGAGGTCTTTGGCGGCGCGATTTCCAGCTCCTTCATGCCCTCTATCGAGAAGGGTATCAAGCAAGTCATGGAACAGGGAGTTATCGCGGGCTATCCGGTGGTGGATGTCAAAGTGGCTGTGGTAGATGGCAAAGAGCACCCTGTGGACTCCAAAGACATCGCGTTCCAGATTGCCGGGCGTGAGGTGTTTAAATTGGCGGTACAGAATGCGGGGCCGGTGCTTCTGGAACCCATTATGGATGTGGTGATCACCGTACCCGAGCAGTATATGGGCGATGTGCTAGGTGATCTGAACACAAAGCGCGCGCGGGTGCAGGGCATGGATCAGCAGCGGGGATGGAGCGTGGTCACTGCTCAGGTCCCGCTGGCCGAAATGCAGCGTTATGCCACGGACTTGCGCTCTATCACGCAGGGACGGGGGTACTTCACCATGAAGCTCTCCCACTATGAGGAGGTCCCGGCACATCTCGCGCAGAGCATCATCGAGGCCGCTAAACGCGAAGCGGAGAAATGAGCTTGTGAGCCTGCGTGTCCGCCTCGCGGTGTGTACCGAACGGCGAAGTAGCCGCTGGATGCGACCAGGGGCGTGAAGTTCTTAGTGCTAAGGGGGTGGTCTGGCATGGGCGATAAAGAGCGAATCCTGGTGGTGGATGATGAGCCAGGCATGTGCGAATTCCTCGAATATCTGCTGGAGGGTGAAGGTTACGAAGTAGAAACTACCCTCAGCGGAGCTGAAGGTCTGCTTAAGCTGGAGGAGAACGGGTTCGCCTTGGTCCTGGCCGACATCAAGATGCCGGGCATGGATGGGATTGAACTGCTTCGCCGGGTACGGGAACTGGACAAGAACATCGTGTTCGTGGTGATGACGGCTTACGCTTCGATGGAGACGGCGATCAAAGCTATCAAGTACGGCGCTTACGATTACCTGGGCAAGCCTTTTGACGACACGGAGAAGATTCTGGCCGTGATCGAGCGGGGTCTGGCTCGATATCGGGAACTCGTCTCCGAGGAACGGCTCATTTCCATGGATACCCAGTCCCAATCTTGAGGAAGGGCCGGGTGGGTGCCCTTCAGAATTCCGTGTTCCGTGTTTGCGGGGCGGACTGGGTGCTGTTCGGCCTGTCTGTGAGCAGAAAAAGCAGTGGTTTTTAGAAACGCCACCGGTCAGGTGGCGTTTTGCATAAAGAGTTGTTTTCAAGTAGAATAACGAACATTATGCAGGGGAGGTTACTGCCGTGGTCAAATTGATATATCGCAAGAAAGTATGGGAGGTAAAACCAGGCATGACGGTGCGCGATGCCATTTTGAAAACCGGCCTGAAGCCTTATGCCGTGCTCGCCGTGCGCGATGGAAAATTGGTCAACGAACAGACTATCCTGCGCGATGGAGATGAGATAAAGCTGGTGGCGGTGGTTTCGGGTGGATGACGCAGGCGCGAGGTGAGTTCTGTGAAATGTCGTAAATGTGGCCGCACCGCGGTGATCAATATGCGCCAGCACAAATTGGCGTTGTGCCAGGAGCACTTCCTGGAATGGATCCCCGAACGGGTGCAGCGAACCATTCACAAGTATCGCATGTTTACCCCCCAGGATAAGATTTTGGTCGCTGTCTCTGGGGGTAAGGATAGTCTGGGGTTATGGGACGTCTTGTTGCAGCTGGGTTACCAGGCGGATGGCTTGTACATCAAGCTGGGCATCGCGGAGGGGGCTTATTCGGACGAGTCCTTGGGCTATGTGGAGCGTTTCGTGTCCGAGCGGGAAGGGGTCCACTTCCAGGTGGTGGATGTGAAAGCCACTTACGGCCTGAGCGTGCCGGAGGTCGCCCGTACCAAGCGGCGGGGGCGCAAGGTGTGCTCGGTGTGTGGACTGATCAAGCGCCATATCATGAATCGCGTGGCTTACGAGGGGGGCTATGCCTGCATCGCCACCGGTCACAATCTGGATGATGAGGTGGCCGTGCTCATGCAGAACGTCCTGCGCTGGCAGGTGGGATACCTGGCGCGGCAGGCTCCGGTACTGCCGGCAACCCACCCTCGCCTGGCGCGCAAAGTCAAGCCTTTAGTGCACCTGTATGAGCGCGAGACGGCGGCCTACGCCCTGGTGCGCGGTATTGATTATATCTACGATGAGTGTCCCTATGCCGTGGGGGCGACGACCATTTTCTACAAAGACCTGTTGAACCAACTGGAGGAGCACTCACCGGGGGCCAAGTTGAGTTTTTACCTCAGCTTTTTGCAGGCGCGAAAAGAGGGGCTCTCTTTCGGCGATGAGGGGCGACCGGACCTGCACGATTGTGTGCAATGCGGTCAACCGACCACAGCGCCGGGATTGTGTGCTTTCTGTCGCCTGTGGGAGGGACTGGACCAGGGGTGAATCTGCCTATGGCGGCGTTTTCATAGGCGAGACCTAACCCGGCCTAGCCGGAGCCCAAAAGCCTTATCACAAAGGACACAAAGGGCACGAAGGGGACCACATTTTCCCCCTTTGTGTCTTGGGAGTCCTTCGCGTCCTTTGAGGTAGACAAAACCCTGGGTTTCCGCTATAATAGGATGGCATTGCTTGTGAATCGTTGCCCATGAAGGGGGGTGAGACCATGATTGATTGATGCCGGCTTCCGTTTTGACCTGGAGCGTCAACGCAGGGAAGTCGGCTTTTGTTTTTGCGCAGGGTCCGGTGGGGGTTAATGAGCTCTCGCCTGGACGAAAAGGTGTGCGTTTTGCGAAGGAGGCAAAGATGGCCGAGATTATGGGTGCTGAACTGCTGGTCAAATGCCTGATCAAAGAGGGTGTGCGGTGCATCTTTGGGGTGCCCGGCGACCAATGTAACCCCATTACGGATGCCATCCATCGCTTTGGCCGGGAGGCGGGGCTGGAGTTCGTGATGACGCATCATGAGCAGGCAGCAGCGCACATGGCCGATGCCTGGGCACGGGTCACCGGACAGCCGGGGGTTTGCCTGGGCACAGTAGGCCCCGGCGTGGCCGATTTAGTGCCCGGTGTTTATCCCGCCTTCGCCGATTCCATCCCCATCATCGTGCTGGGCGCGCAAAATCAGACCTGGCGCTGTTACCCCGAACACGGTTCTATGCAGGCCCTGGACCAGGTGCCTTTGATGACCCCGATTACCAAGTGGCGGGCCCTGGTGAACTGCGGGCAGCGCATCCCTCATCTGGTGCAGTGGGCTTTCCGCGCCGCTCTTTCGGGACGCCCTGGCCCGGTTTATTTGGACTTGCCCTCCGATGTGTTGTGCGAACTGGTGGACGAGGACGAGTTTCCACCCCTGCCGCCCCACAACTATCGCGCGCTCCAACCTCCTGCTGGTGACCCCGAGTTGATCTCCCAGGCGGCGGAGATGTTGGTCAACGCGGAACGGCCCTTGCTCCATGCCGGGGGCGGTGTGCTCCGCGCGGGCGCGTGGGAGGAGTTCGTGGCCTTGGCCGAGCATTTGGGCGCGGCCATGACCACCAGTTTGGGAGCGCGGGGCGTTGTACCTGAAGACCATCCCCTCTGCCTGATTCCCAGCAGCTACGGAGCTTTGGGCGCGCAGGCCAGCGCCGATGTGGTGCTTCTGGTCGGGGGGCGGCTGGGCGATTTGGACTTTTGGGGCAGGCCGCCAGCCTGGGGTGAATACGGCGAGCAGAAGTGGATTCAAATTGACATAAGTGGGGAAAGCATAGGTCTTAACCGCCCGGTGGATCTGGGCATCGTGGGCGATGCCAAGGCCTGTTTGGCCGCGCTGTTGGATGCCGTGAAAGAACGGACTCCGCGGCGGCAGGAGTGGCCGGAATTGGCCGAGGCTCGCGAGGCGATGGAGGGGTGGTTAAGCAGCTACTGTGAGCTGGGGCAGTGCGAGGATGTGCCCATTCATCCTTTGCGACTGATGCAGGAGGTGCGGTCCTTCTTCCCGCGCAACGCTATCGTCAGCGTGGATGGGGGCAACACTGCCGTGTGGGCCTTCTATCTGAATCGCATCTACGAGCCGCGTACTTTCCTCTGGCCTGCCGACTCTGGTCACCTGGGCACCGGTGTGCCCTATGCCGTCGCGGCCAAACTGGCGATGAAGGTCATGGGCAAGCCGGATGTGCCCGTGTACTGCATCACCGGTGATGGCTCTTTTGGTTTCAACGGCATTGAATTGGAGACGGCGCGTCGCCTGGACACACCCATCGTGGTTGTCATCGCCAACGATGGCGCTTGGGGGATGATCAAAGGCGGGCAGAAGCTGGTGTATGAGGAGCGTTACATCGGCGTGGATTTCTCCCCTGTGCGGTATGATCTCTTCGCCCAGGCGTTGGGCTGTTATGGGGAGCGGGTCACCGAGCCGGATCAGATCAGGCCGGCTCTGCAGCGGGCGGTAGATTCCGGTTTGCCCGCCGTGCTCGATGTGCTCGTAGACCCCGAGGTCAACCTGGTCCCGCCCGACTTGGAGATTCTGGACGGGTTGTGGATGGAGGGTTGCGAGATTCAGCCGCGTTGCTGAATCTGGGGGCCACAGAAGCACATCATTGCATTGGGTAAGTCGGGCCCGTGGCCCGACGCGGATACGGCGGGGCATGACCTGAGCTGTGTGATTCTGGGGCTGAAAAAGCACTCCGCAATTGAAAGAGATGCTTATCCAAACAAAAATGGGGGGATTAAAAATGGCACACATCAAAAGAGAGGTTTTCATTCAGAAGCCGCCGCAGGCTGTCTATGCCATCGCCCGTGATCCTCATCGCTGGGCTGATTGGTTCGCCAATCTCTCCGGCCCGGAGCAGTTGGAGGGGGATGGCAGCGTGGGCACCGTAGGCCATTACACCTATAAGATGGCAGGGGTGCCCTTCTCGGTCAAAGTCACCGTGTTGGAGGATGTTTCCGCGCCGGAAGGGTGTCGCTGGCGGGGGAAGGTGGAGGGCGCTCTTACGGCGGAGCAGACTTTCTCCTACATGCCGGAGGGCGATGGTACGCGGTTGGTGGTAGAAGTGGATTATGCGGTGCCAGGTGGCGGTCTGGGCAAGCTGGCCGACAAGCTGGTGGTGGAGCGTTTCAACGAACAAAGCGCCGATCAAACGCTGCAGGCTCTCAAGGAACTGTGCGAGGGGGCTTGAGCGGGGTAAGCCGGAGGCCCGCTCTAATCGTCGCTACGAACCGTCCTGGGCGGGGGTCCCGCCGGGGCCGTGGTCGAAGGAGGGAGATGTGGGATTATGAAAGATGCCGGTGTGCAATACATATTTGTGGTCTCTGATGCGACGGGCACCACCGCCGAGATGGTGCTCCGCGCCGCTCTCACTCAGTTCGAGGCGGCGCGAGTGGTCATCGAGCGGGTGCCCAATGTGCGTAGTGAGGAACAGGTGCGAGATGTGGTGCAAAAGGCGGCGCGGTATCACGGGTTTATCGTTCACACTCTGGTCTCCGCGGACTTGCGTCAGGTCATGCTGGAAGAGGCACGGCAGCACAACGTAGACGCTGTAGACTTGATGGGCCCGCTGTTGACGCGCCTCACTTCGCGGCTGAAGGTCTCACCCAAGGCCAAGCCCGGTCTTTTCCACCAGTTGGACGAGGACTACTTCCGTCGTGTGGAGGCTGTGGAGTTCACCGTCAAGCACGACGACGGGCGCAACATTGAGACGCTCAAGCTGGCGGATATTGTCCTCGTCGGTGTTTCTCGCACCTCGAAAACCCCGTTGAGCATGTATCTGTCCTTCAACGGCTGGCGGGTGGCCAATGTCCCCATCCTGCTGGATGTGGAACCTCCCAAGCAACTCCTGGAACTGCCTCCCGGTCGAGTGGTGGCTTTGACCATTGACCCCGATCGTCTGTATGACATCCGCAGTGCTCGCTTACAACGCATCAGCCAGGGCTTGCCCATGGGCTATGCCGACCCGGTCGTCATCAGGCGGGAAATCCGTTACGCGCAACGTATTTTCCATGCTCAGGGTTGGCCGGTCGTAGATGTCACGCGCAAATCCCTGGAAGAAATCGCTTCTGAGGTACTCGGTGTGAGTGTACGGAGGAAAAACTGATGAAAGCCGCTGTCTTTCGAGGAGTGGGACGGATCGAGATCGCCGACTTGCCGGTGCCCGAGCCAGGGCCCGGCGAGGTGGTGATCAAAGTCCACTATTGTGGCATTTGTGGCTCCGATATTGATGCTTACGAGGTGGGCACTTACGAGGCGGGGTTGGTTATCGGCCATGAGTTTGCGGGGGAGGTTGTCAGTACCGGCAGGCGGGTCTACGGGCTGGAGGCAGGCGATCTGGTGGCGGTCAACGGCATCGTCCCCTGTGGGCTTTGTTACTTCTGCCGTCACGGGATGGGCGGGCAGTGCGAGGACGTGGTGCAGCCGGGGGTCAGTCACAACGGGGGCATGGCCGAATACGCTAAGGTGCCGGCGCCGGCGGTGTGTCGTTTGCCAGAGGGGGTGACCACGCGCCAGGCGGTCCTCACCGAGCCGTTGGGCAATGCCTTGCATGCGGTACGTCTTTCCGCGCTCAAGCCCTGCGATAGGGTGCTGGTCATGGGGGCAGGGCCTATTGGTCTGTTGACGCTGCAATGTGCCCGTCTGGCCGGAGCGCGGGCGGTTTACGTCTCCGAGTTGAACCCCACCCGGGCGGCACTGGCCAGGCAGCTCGGCGCGACGGCGGTGTTCAATCCCGAGCAGGACAACCTGTTCGTCGCTTTGGACGAGCTTACCGATGGACTGGGGCCGGATGTGATTTTCGTCTGCGCCGGAGTGCCTGCCGCCATAGAGGACGCGATAACCCTGGTGCGCAAGGGGGGCCAGATTGTGGTGGTGGGCATCTCCGAAGAACCAGTGACAGCCGATTTCATGACCGTGGTGCTCAGCGAGGTGAGCATCAAAGGCTCATACGGAGGGTATGAGGAGGTACCGGTGGCCCTGGATTTCATCGCTCAGGGGCGGGTGGATGTGGAATCGCTGATCTCCCACGAAATCGCCCTGGAAGATGTGGTCGAACAGGGTTTCGAGGTGCTGACTCATCCGCCGCATGAGGCGGTGAAGATAGTGGTCAAGATGTAAAGGGGCATTCGGGTGTGCGTCAGTCCCGTGCGCCCTCAGGCAGTGGTTGGAGGCTACGCTTCACACTAATTAGTTGAAGGAGGAAAACGCCATGAAACTCGGAAGCCCGGAATATCTGGAAGAGGTCAAGCGACGCAGCAACGCGGACGCGACTTATTGCGAGATGATCAAGGATGAGTACGAATCGTACACCTTGGTGATCCAGGCCGAACCCAAGAAGGGTGTGAACGAAACTCTGACCGTGGGTTTCCAGGTGGATCACGGTCAGATTTCGGACATCTGGCTTGGCGAGCGCCCCACGACGTTCACGCTGGTCGGTCCCTACGGGGTGTGGGTGGATATTTTACGCGGCAAGTTGGGTCCCAACAAGGCTTTTACCATGCGCAAGCTCAAGATCAAGGGTAATTTCCTGCAACTGCTCAAAGGGGCCGATTCCACTATCCGCTGGGTGGAGATTCTGCGCACTATCCCTACGGAGTTCGAGGGGGAGTATGCGCAGTACAATTTTGAGGGGCAGGAGTTAGAGGGCTGAGGGAGACTCGGGGAACTCAGGGGGACTCT
>JACIWR010000184.1 GCA_014360845.1 Anaerolineae bacterium | reverse complement strand
CACCAGGCCACCAAGGTTCGCGTATACTACAGGGCACGGTTAGAGATCAGCTCTCATCTCTTGGGCAAATTACCGTCACGGTCTCTCTGACCACCACCACGCCGCTGCGGGGTGGACAGCAGCCCAGCGATATCAGAATCATTGAGGTTCAGCCGACTCTCCCAGTTGAGACATTGGTACCAGCTCCGACAGCTTCTCCTACACCGTCTCCCATATCTCCTCCGCCAACTTCTACACCAGCGCCACCTCCATCAGATGGTGCTAAGAAGTTTCTGCTCCTGTTCGGCATCGGCGCACTGGTGCTGGCTCTGTTGATAGTCATTGTGTTCTTGCTCCTCCGCTTGTTCCGTGGCTGGAAGAAGTCATCTGTGGCCAGACCTACGAGGCCCCTGGTGTCCGCCCCAACTATGCCCTATCTGGAGAGCATTGGCTATCAGGGCCAGCGGCAACGTTTCCCTTTAGATAAATCCGTGATCAGGATAGGTCGGGCTGAGGACAACGACATCGTTATCACCGATCGTTTTCAGGGTTGGGATACAGTCTCCCGCGTCCATGCTACCATTGAACGCGATGGGGCACGCTACGTTATCGTGGACCAGGGCTCATTGAACGGGGTGTACGTCAACGGGCGTCGCACCGGGCGCAACTTGCTCAGGGATGGGTGGAAAGTTGCCATCGGAGCCGTAGAATTCATTTACCACCAGCCGCCGACGCCCTCACAGCCGGATTAGGAGGCCATCATGACCAAATGTCCCCGGTGCGGTGCTGATAACCGTCCAGCGGCGAAGTTCTGTAGTCGCTGCCGTGCACCATTAACTACTACCCCGGCGCGCAAGTCAGCCGTGGCTCATCTGGATACCAAGCCATTGCCGACTCAGCCTCCGGGAGATGCTTCCGTCGCCCGGCGGCCTACATCTCCTCTACGATTGCCGTCCAAACCACGGGTCTCGACGATGGGACAGCGAGGGGGCGACACTAGGCCACTACCAGCGGCACAGGCCCTTTTCGCTCCACTACCCAGAGGCGCTCTGCTCCATGGCGACGAGTATGAAATTGCTAGTTGTCAGAGTGAAGGGGACGATCTCAACGAGTACGTGGCTCAGCATAGAGTGCCCGTGCGTTATTGTCCAGCTCCCGATTGTGGAGCTGCCAATCGGGCCGATGCCAGCTTTTGTGAAAAGTGCGGTCGGGCTTTAGAGGGAGTGGAACCCATTCAACCCCAGGTGCTTCTTCGGGAGAGTGCTCATGAGAACACCTTCGCCGTGGAGCGGTGGATGCGCGAACGGGGGTTGAACCATGAGGGGTTGCTTATCGGAGAAACTTTTGCCGAAGCACCTTACGGTCAACAAAAGCGCTTCTACCTTGTCTGGTCGGAGGGAGTGCCCACCTTACTGTGGACGTTGAGCCCTCCGCTGGAAGTTGATCTGGTGCTTACCTGGGGGATACAACTGGCCCGGGCACTGGACTATTTACACCGCAATGGTATTGTTCTGCGTCAGGTCAATGGCCGACACGTAGCCATCGCCGGACAAATGGCTCGCTGGATAGATTTCAGCGCGGCTCAGATCGGCCAACCTATGGCCATGCCCTCTTGTGCGGAGGACGTGCAAGGGCTGGTAGGGATGCTCTATTACTTGCTCACTGGACAGATTACTTACGATCCCGGCATTCCTGTGCCGCCCGCGGCGGCCAGCTTTTTCGCTAGCGCCTACTCTCCTGGACAGGGTTACCAATTGGCTGCTGACCTGGCCGCCGCTCTAGAACTGGCTGTGGCCGAGATGCACCGTCCCAGGAGCGTGGACCTGCGTGTAGGCCGTCTCACCGATGTGGGGCAAGCCCGACAGCTTAATGAGGATAGCCTGCTTACCCTTGATCTCGGATACGTCAACCAGTCTCTCAGCCAGCCCCTGGGATTATATGTGGTGGCGGACGGTATGGGCGGCCATTCAGCAGGGGAACTGGCCAGTAAGATAACCATTGATGTCCTGGCTCAGAAGATGTTAGCCGAGGTGCTGTTGCCCCGGGCTCGAGGTCAATCAGTGATGAGTGACTACACCACCTGGCTTCGGGAGGCGTGCCAGCAAGCTAATCGGGAGGTGTACGAGCGTCGCCGGGCAGACCGCAGCGATATGGGTTGCACTTTGGTTATGGCTCTGATAGATGGCGAGACTGCGACTATTGCAAACGTGGGGGATAGCCGCGCTTACCTGATCAACGAGCGCGAAATCCGGCAAATCACTGTGGATCACTCCCTGGTGGAACGGCTGGTAGCTACTGGCCAGATCACTCGCCAAGAAGCCAAAACTCATCCTCAGCGTAACGTCATCTATCGCACCATTGGCGACAAGCCGAGAGTTGACACAGACGTCTATACTCAACCCCTTGTACCTGGAGACCGCCTGCTCCTCTGCTCTGATGGTTTGAGCGGGATGATAAGCGACGAGGAAATAAAGCAGATTGTTCTCACTTCCATGTCCCCACAAGAAGCCTGCCGCCGTTTGGTAGACGCGGCCAATGCCGCTGGTGGAGAGGATAACATTACAGTGATTATCGTCCAGGTTGAGGGTTGGTCCTCGACCTGAAGAGCTGAGGGCAACCGCACCTAAAGAGCCGGTGCTGGGAAGACCCTTCCAGCGTCACCTTTTCAGGGCGACGCTCGACGAATTACCTTAATTTAGTGCCGAAGAGGAGGACCCGATGCTATACCCCAAGCAGCTTTTTCGCGTTCTGATTCTTTTCTTTTCCGTGTTACTGGTAGCTCTGCCGGCCGGAGCGCAGGCGACAGCGGTGAAGATGGTGCACATCAACACCGTAGACCTGGAAGGCACACCACCACAGGTTGTAGCCTATGCCTCAGTGCTTAGTGAGAATCGTGATCACCTGGGCGGACTGGCGGTCAGTGCTTTTACCATTACAGAGGATGGCACTCCTGTGGATAGTCCCGTCATTGAAGAGACATCGCCGGGCCTAGCCATTGTCATTGTCATAGACCGCACAGCCAGCATGTTGCGTAAGGGTATTGAAGAGCCCACTCGCCTGGAGGATGCGAAGGCTAAGGCGCGTCAGCTCGTGGACAAACTCCATGCCGACGACTGGGTGGGGATGATTGGTTTCACTGAGGATTGCGACCCAGTGGTGGATCTCACTCAGGATCACGGGTTAGTCAACAATACCGTCTACCAGCTCGAGTACGTGGAGGGCAAGGGCACTGCCCTTTACGACGCGATCTACGAAGCATTGCGTATGCTTACCCAGAACCCGAATGCGGAGATGCGGGATCGTCTGGCTCACATGCGCAAGGCTATTGTTATTTTCTCGGATGGGAAAGACAGGGCCAGTCAGCACTGGACTCCTACCGACATTCGTGACGAATCCGAAGAAGCTGACATCCCTATCTACGCCGTGGGCATGGATTCCCCGCCAGGGGACAGACCTTCATCCGAATTTCAGAACAAGTATGGTGAGTGCCCGTTGGAAGATGAGCATTTGAAACAGATTGGTCCCCAGACCGGCGGCGAGTATTTTCACTACCAAACCCCTGAGGACGACGCGACACTGGTGGCCTTTTTCGACCGCCTGGTCAGCCAGCGACAGCAGTACAAGGTGAGTTATCCCACCCATGCGGAGAAAGGACAACACGAATTGCGTATTATGGTCAGTGCCGGGGGGGCAACGGCGGAGGATGCGTTCGTTTTCTATTCGCCCTATGAAATGCCCACCGTGCGCCTGACCGAGCCGGCTGCTGGTCTGGAGCTGGATTGGACAGAGGGTCTGAGTGTGACCCTTGGTGCAGAGTTCGACTTTCCCGATGGACTGCCACGCCCGGTGGAACTGATCTTCTTTGCCAATGACGAGGAGATTCATCGCGCCACAGTGGAAGCCAGCCCTTATTCTACCACATGGACAGTGCCTGCTCTGCCGGAAGGCGAGGCCAGGTATATTGATCGCCAATTCAGTCTGCGCGTCGAGCTGGACGATTCCGTGCTTACGCGCCGTGATGCGGCGCGCAGTGCGCCAACAGTAATCAAGGTCAAAGCTCCGCCTGAGCCGATCATTCCTAAAAAGCCGGTTGAATGGCTATCAGTGATCATTATCATTCTGTTGATCCTCGCCATCGTTGTCTTGGCGATCATGCTCTTCAAGATGCGTAAGCAGGTAGCTCAGGGTTGGGCACGAACTACAACCTGGGTGCGACGCAAGACTGAAATGTTAGTGCCCGGTAAGGCAGCAGCCAAACTAGTCATCGTGCGTGGAGCCAACATTGGGCAGGAGTTCCGTCTGACAGGACGTCACCACATTGTGGGCCGTGATGAAAATCTGTGCGATTTTGTCATTCATGACAGGTTTGTCTCCAGTAGACACGCCACAGTGTACGAGGATAACGGACAATATTTCATCGTAGACGAGAATAGTGCCAATGGCACTTGGGTGAACGGGGTGCGCATTCAGCCCCAGCAGCGCATGCTGATCACACCGGGGACACGCATTCAAATGGGTGAGACCACACTGGAATTCCAGCGCATTGGCGGGACGACGAAGGTGCTGCCCACACCGGGGCCATGACTCCGCACCAGCCTGAAGAGCTGGTGACGGTCATCCAGCACCACCTGGCTTCGACGTGAGCTCAGCCGAACGTTCTACGGCGGTGAAAGGACATGATAGAATTACCAAAAGGCGAACGAGTTGGCCCCTTCGAGATTGTGCGTAAGCTGCCTGGCGGGGAGGGCGGAATGGCCGTGGTGTATGAAGCTCGCTTGCGAAACAGATATCGCACGCCGGGTGCACCTAAGCGGGTAGCACTCAAGATCGCCCGTGCCGACCGCTTCGATTTTCTCAAGGATGAGGCTAACTTCCTCCGCCGCTTCAATCATCCGGGGGTGGTCCGAGTGTATCCCTTGCCAGGCCGAGAGAAAGAGGTGTATGTCGCACGGCAAACTTTCACTACTGGGCCGAGTTACTACATCGCCATGGAGTATATTGGTGGAGGTTCCTTGGCCGATTACCTGCGGCACAAGCGACATGGGCGCCTGAGTGTGCGCCGGGCAGTGCAAATCGCCCTCCAGGTAGCCTCTGCACTGGAACACATCCATGCACGAGGAGTGATCAATCTAGATGTCAAACCCACCAATATTCTGTTTCGCCATTCATGGTCTCGTCGCTTGCTGGGACTTACCCCGCAGGCAGTTTTGTGCGATTTCGGCATCGCACGGGATATGCAATATCCTACATACGGTGCACAGGCTGCTACTGCTGCTTATATGTCTCCAGAGCAGTTGTGGAGTACTGGTCACAACAGCTCACTGCTTTTAGATCACCGCTCGGACATTTATTCACTGGGCGTAGTGCTATATGAGATGTTGACTGGGGAGACCCCGTTTTCGGATACCGGCTTGGTAGTGGATGATGAGCAACCCCAGCCACCCTCAACGCGGAATTCGCGGGTGTCAACAGAATTGGACGCGGTGGTGATGCGCGCGTTGGCGAAGGACCGGGAGGCGCGTTTCCAGACTGCACGGGAGATGATTACCGCGCTGCAAGCTATACCGTTGCCGGTGGACTGGTCATCACTCCTCAAACGAGCAGGGGTCGTCGTGGCCCTGGTAATCGGAATAACGGCATTGACATTACTGGGGCGAGCAAGGATTAACTCCGCTATTAACTCTACGTCTACACCGATTACTACGCCAACCATCGTGTGCACGTGGACACCGTCGCCCACAGCTATAAGGACTCCACGTACACCCACGAGCACACCGGTGCCGGCCACGTCTACGCCCGTTCCTACGTACACCTCAACACCGACCAAGATGCCGACGCCCACGTGCACACCTACGTACACACCTGTGCCGCAGTAATGACGTAGTAACAGCTTCCGCCGTTTTTGGTTAGCCTGGTAATCTTTGTATTGAATGAATAATGAGGAGCAGTCATGTCTGATCTGGAAATCTGGGGCGATACCGATAAAGGGCGTGTGCGGGATTGGAACGAAGATCGAGTCTACCCGCATTCCGCCAAGCCCACTACAAGCGAGCGGATGTATCAGGCGCGGGCTGGCGAGCTAGGACGCCTGGTACTGGTTGCTGACGGGGTAGGTGGGGGGAATGCAGGCCGCACGGCCAGTCGCTTGGCGGTAGATGCTATCCTAGAGCGATACTACGATAGCGTAGGGGCGAATCCAGAACAAGACCTCCGCCAGGCTATCGAAGCGGCTAATGCTGCGGTCTATAGCTTTGCCCGCCAGTCAGGGGGAACAGTGGGTTCGACTATCACCGCTGCTCTGCTGCATAATCAATGGGCATACGTCGCCAATGTAGGCGACAGTCGGACCTACCTGATCCGTGGCGGCAAGGTTGCATGGCGGACCACGGATCATACTGTCGCCCAGGAGAAGATTGATTCTGGGAGGCTCGTGTCGTCTCAGGCAGTTTTTGATGCGGATCACCATGTTCTTACCCGTTCGTTAGGAGCCAGCCCCACAGTAGATGTGGACCTCAACCATTTTGCCTTGCAACCTGGTGACCGGCTTGTCCTCTGTTCCGATGGGCTGAGCGGTGTGGTGACCGACGAGGAAATCTGTAAGATCGCTCTCAAACATAGCCCTCGCCGGGCGGTGAAAAAACTCATTTCCCTGGCCAACAAACGCGGCGGCCCGGACAACATATCAGTGGTCGTGGTGCGCGTGCCCGGTAAAGTTCCGCAAAAGAAGGTTGCCAGTCCACCGCAGGGAGGGGTCCCCTCTGCCCAAAGGCGAACGTTGCTTGGATCGTGGACGTGGCAGCATACCGTCTTTCTCGTGGTTGGCTTGTTGGTGGTGCTGGGCCTGCTGGCGATTGCGGCGTATTTTGTGCTGCAGGTGCCTCCTTCACCCACACCTACTCCCCTCCTACCACCCTCCACGCCTACGTTCACAGTTACCGCGCCGGTGGCTACTGCTGCACCGGTAATGCCGACTGCAACATCCCCGACTTCGACACCTTTCCCCACGTACACACCAACGCCGACACCGACCAGCACACCGACAGCTACTTTCACACCGACGCCGACCGAGACGCCGACACCAACGCCCACGGACACCCCCACTCCGAAGCCACCGTCAGGAGATGGGGGGGGCGACGGCAAGCCAACGCCGCCATCTCGTCTATGAGGTAAAAAAAATAGCCACCAGCCTAAAGCTCTGGGACTGGATCAGCCGTCCTGAGTTATTGGCTTTTCAGGCTGGTGATGGATGCGGAGGACAAGCGATGAACGCCAACCGAACACAAGGTCTCTTAGTGGCTGTCCCTGTGCTGGGGGCCACTTTGGCATTGACGGTGCTGCTGGGAATGCTGGGCGGTGTGCGCCTACAGGCTGCACCGCTGCGCAGTGGCACCGGTAGCGACCCTGCTATCCAGTCCGTTGCTGTCACTGCCAGTCTGCTGATCTCTGACACTCACCCAGGGGATGGTATCACCAAGACAATTTATTTCAGCAATACTGGGCCTGGTGTCATTACCCTGACCTTTGAGATCACTGGCACGCCGACGCTGACGTTGACCGCGGGTACGGCCTTCAATGATCCGCTGCAGGTGCTCACTTCGTCCGTGTCACCTTGGAACCCGGTCATCACTTACTCGGTCGAGACAGGAGGCGAAAACTGGCCGTCCGTCGGCTACACGGTGACCAATACAAACGGAGTACAGACCGCTATCTACATTACCTATACCCCTGATTCTCTGCCTCCGAGCGGAGTGGTCACTCATAGCGGTGGCTATTACGTTCCCTCCGCTCCTGTCTCACTAACCCTGACGGCCAGCGACAACCTCACCGGTTGTGGGGTGGCCCAGATGTGCATCAGTGAGAATCCTGTGTGTGAGGATTGGGAGACCTACTCGACAGCAAAGGATTGGTCGTTGAGCAGCGGTGACGGTGAGAAGACGCTCTATGCTTGGTTCCGTGACTATTTGGGGAACACAGGTGGTCCTTACACCGATACCGTCTTTTTGGATACCGCTGCCCCAGTGAGCGTGGTTATCACTGCCCCGAATCACATCTCGGCTACGACCTTCTCTGTCTCCTGGCAAGCCGCCGACCCAGATCCAGGCTCAGGCGTGGTATCTTACACAGTGGGATATCAACAAAATGGCAGCTCCTGGCAGTCTTGGCTGGGAAACACTACGCAGACCAGCGGTACGTTCAACGCCCCCCAGACGGAACAAACCTACACTTTCCGCGTCACTGCTTACGATGGGGCGGGCAATAGTGCCTGGAGCGAGACAACTACCCGTGTTGGAGCGTTCTACGTCTACCTGCCACTGGCGTTGCGCAACTACCAGCTTCTCGTCAATGGTGATTTTGAAAGCGGGTTT
Source organism: Anaerolineae bacterium (assembly GCA_014360845.1). Lineage (GTDB taxonomy): Bacteria > Chloroflexota > Anaerolineae > JACIWR01 > JACIWR01 > JACIWR01. The sequence goes on along the minus strand of JACIWR010000184.1, from coordinate 552 downwards.
GATGGATGGAACACTGGGCAGGGACCCTTCGGCGGGCATGGTAGTGGCATGCCTACCGGTGTGATCTCCTTCGAGGGTAGCCATCGGGCGTTGTTGGGTGAACCAGAGGCGACAAACGATTCCATTAACGTTGGCTATGGCTATATCGCCCAGACCTTCAGCGTAAATAAACCTTACTTGCAATTGCAGTACCGTGTTGTCTCCTACGACATCGCCAAAGGTAGCGAACGGTACTACGATACTTTTGAAGTCTCCGTGAACCGTCCACCGAATCAGATCACAGATGCAGAGCGTGACAGTCGAGGGTGTGCTGACACCAGGCTTAACCCCGGTGGTGCATTGATAGTCTCTCAGGAGGGGCTGGCCTTCTGCGGTGGCAGATCAGGAACGTCCGGTATGGGAACGCTTTGGGATTCGGGCTGGAAGACAGTCACGCTGGACCTGAGCACTTTCCAGGGACAAAATATCACGCTATATCTCTCTATGTGGAGTCGTGAATACGAGTCGCCATACTATAATGACCGAGCCTGGTATAATACCTGGTCCTATGTA
>JACIWR010000183.1 GCA_014360845.1 Anaerolineae bacterium | reverse complement strand
CTCCGCTGCCGCTTCGGGACTCACTCCGCTCAGGATGACTACGGCCCCAAGGGTGGCGCGGAGCACCTTTCTGCAATGGCATCTTCAAACTGTCAGGTGACTAGTTTCTCGCTGAACCTTGACATCGAGGGTGTTTTGGGTTACAATGATGATAGGTAAAAGCGTCTTGAGGCGATATGCCCTTGAGGGCGTTCCTCTTTGGGACCTCTAGTTTGATCCCCTTTTCAAAGCAGAACCTTCCAGGCTCGTCTCCTTAAAGGTCAGTCTCCCCATAACGCTACCCCACATTTCGCCGTGATTGACGGTATCTTTTTATTCCCCTGAGGGCTGGTATTGCGAAAGGAGGGATAGTTGCAGATTAAGAGGGGCTATCGGTGGTAGCCTGGCGATTTTCTGCTGTCACCGGCGTTGGTCAAAAGATCACGCCCGGCGTTCGACCACGAAAGGAAAGGGATGATGAACGGTAACAAGGGTCTGCTATTTGTTGTGTTGACGAGCCTGGTTGCTCTGAGCGTTACCCTGGGAGTTGTGTACGCGATAGACAGGCTGTTCCCCACGACGGCTGAGATTGGCATCGGCTCGGTCATCGTGCTGACCATTGCCATGTTGATGGTGCTGTTGTACATTATGGCTGCTGGCCTTTCCATCTTCAACCTTACCGATCGCCAGCAGGCTTTGGGTTTGCCGCAGGGAAGTGTACGGGCCATGATCGCTCTGTTCCTGATCATGGTTTTTGTCATTTTCGGGGTCTATCTGTTTCGTGAGATCGCCGATCCCAACACGACTACTCTGTCTGGCCTGACCGCGGCTCAGGTAGCTGAGCTCTCCGCGGACAAGATTGTCGCCGTCCGGGAGGGGAAGTCCAGAATAGAGACTTTCGACGTTCAAATTCGGACCAGTGAGGGCATGACGACTACTCTGCCCGGGTTAACCGCTGCTCAGGTGGCCGATCTCGCGGCAGAGGACGTGGTTGTCACTGCCGGCGAGCCTATGGAGACTTTCGATGTAGAGATGCGAGTGGATGTTTCAGAAGAAGGCGCGCGGCTGGCGCAGCAACTCCTGACCACCGTGGGCACCCTGGTAGTGGCCGTGGCTGGCTTCTACTTCGGAACTCGCGCTGTGGCGGCAGCTCGCGGTGTGGCAGTGCCCCTGCTGCCCGTTATCCGGAAAATTGATCCGGAGAAAGGCCAGCAAGGAGAGGAGAAAGAGGTCACCATCCTGGGGAAGAACTTTGCCTCGCCGAAGGTGGTCAAACTGGTCAAAGACGCGGTGGAAATACCGGGAGAGGAGATCACCTGGAGCGCTACCAGGATCAACTGTAAGTTCAACCTCAAAGAGCGGGCAGCGCAGAAGTACGACCTGGTGGTAGTGAATGAGGATGGCGGCGAGGACCGCCTGGTCGAGGCCTTTACCGTGGAAGCTGCCGCTTCTCCAGCGCCTGCTGCTCCCACTGTGGACAAGGTTGACCCACCAACTGGCAAGGCGGCCGCAGGCGAGGTCAAGGTGACTATCACCGGGGCAGGCTTCACCGCAGGAGCCAGGGTTGAATTGCAGAAAGAGGGTCAGGACCCCATCGAGGCCAAGTCCGTGACGGTTGTGGACGAGAAGAAGCTCGAGTGCACTTTCGACCTGAAGGATAAGGCCGCTGGAGACTGGGATGTAGTCGTGAAGGTCGGCGAGAAGGAGGCCAAGAAAGAGAAAGGGTTCAAAGTGGAGGGTGCATCGGCCTGAAGCGCCGGTGTGGCAGCGGTTCCAACCGCCGTGGGTTGTAAGACGATAGGTTGAGCTATTCAGCCGATGGCCTCTGGCCCAACAAGGGGTGAGAGGCCATCGGCTGTTGTTTTCCGCTTTCGGGGAGTGTTGAGCGGGTCAGGCTGGGGCACGTTGTCGAATTGGGGAAATCGTGGTACACTATGGCCGATACGAGGTCGTATCAAAATAACTCAAGGAGGCGTATCAATGGCGTACTTTCCCCCAGAACCATTCCGCATCAAGGTCGTGGAACCCATTAAGATGACCACTCGCGCAGAGCGCGAGCAACTTCTGGCCGAAGCGGGCTACAACATTTTCCTGCTCAGGGCTGAAGATGTGTACATTGACTTGCTCACCGACTCCGGTACGGCGGCGATGAGCGACAATCAATGGGCCGGGCTGATGATCGGCGATGAGTCCTATGCCGGATGCCGCAACTTCTTCAGCCTGGAGGAGGCGGTCAAGGGCATCTTCGGCTTTCGGTACTTCGTGCCCACGCACCAGGGGCGGGCGGCGGAGAATGTGCTTTTCTCTTTGGTGGCCCGGCCGGGGGTATTCATCCCCAGCAATATGCACTTCGACACCACGCGGGCCAACATCGAGGTGCGCGGTGCCCGCGCCGTAGACCTGGTCATTGATGAGGGCCTGGACCCTACCAGCCGGCATCCTTTCAAGGGCAACATGGACATCGAGAAGCTGCGCCGTTTCATTGCTGAGGTGGGGGCGGAGAACATCCCGCTGGGCATGATCACCATCACCAACAACTCCGGCGGCGGGCAGCCGGTCTCCATGGAAAACATTCGCCAGACCAGTCAGGTGCTGCACGAACACGGCATCCCCTTTTTCATTGATGCCTGCCGTTACGCGGAGAACGCTTACTTCATCAAGTTGCGCGAACCCGGTTACGCCGATAAATCTCCATTGGAGATCGCCCGCGAGATTTTCTCCTACGCCGATGGCTGCACCATGAGCGCCAAGAAAGACGCTCTGGTGAACATCGGCGGTTTTCTGGCCATGAACGATGAGCAACTTTACCAGCGGGCTTGCACCGAGCTTATCCTGCGCGAGGGCTTTCCCACCTACGGCGGCCTGGCCGGGCGCGACCTGGAGGCCGTGGCCCGGGGTTTGTGGGAGGGTTTGGACGAGAACTATCTGGCCTATCGCCTCGCACACACGCAGTACCTGGGCGATCGCTTGCTGGAGGAGGGCATCCCCATCGTCGAGCCGCCGGGCGGACACGCTGTCTATATTGACGCCAAGCGCTTTTTGCCCCATTTGCCGCAAAGCCAGTATCCTGGTGCGGCTTTGACGGCGGAGTTGTATTTGGAGGGAGCCATCCGCGCCGTGGAAATTGGTAGCGTCATGTTCGCCCATAAGGACGAAGCTACGGGCGAGATGGTCTATCCGGAGCTGGAACTGGTGCGGCTGGCCATCCCCCGCCGGGTGTACACGCAGAGCCACCTGGATTACGTGGTGGAGAAGGTGGTGACTCTGTATCGCAAGCGGGAATCCATCCGCGGGCTGCGCATCGTCTACGAAGCGCCGTACCTGCGTCACTTCACCGCCCGCTTCGAGCGACTATAGCAAAGCAAACCTCCCGCCGGCTCTGAGCCGGCGGGAGGTTTTTGTCTACTCCGTCTCTTCATCGAGAGAACTGGGTGATTCGTGGTCTCCTGGAACTTCGTTTTTGCGTGGGGACCCCACATCGCAAGCGTATGACATTCAGGTGGGGACGCCCAGGCGCGGGAGGACGAAGCGCGCCAGGATGAACCAGACGATCAAAAAGCCAATGGCCAGCAGCGAAGTCCAATCAAAGTTTAGCCAACTCATGTAGTTAACATAACCTTTCTGAGCTTTGGTGGCGGTTCATTTAGTGGAAGCCGACCGCTTCCTCGGTTAAATTCCTCAGGTACTGCCCGTGTTGCAAGATGGGGTAGGGGTCGAAGTGTTGAGGCCCAATCCCTTGTTGCTGCTGCCCAGGCCGAAGACGGAGAACTCTTTCTTCACCTGGGTGCTGTGGCAGTAGGGGCACTCCACCTTGTTCTGATCGCTGCTGGAGCGCACGAACTTCTCAAATTGCTGGCCGCACTGCTGACAACGATACTCGTAGATGGGCATGATCCTATCCAGCCTCCTTTGCTTCCAGTGTAGTGATTATCTCTCGCACTCTTTCGCGGTTGATCAATCCGGCCTGACTATAGACGACCTGTCCTTCATCGTCAAAGAGCAGGAATGTGGGCAAACCTCTCACTTCGTACTTGCGGGCTGCTCGTTGGCCGATGGCGCTCATCACGTCCAGGCGCACAACTTTGGCCCGGCCCGCCAACTCTCGCTCTAGCCCATCCACGATGGGCTTAACCAGCAGGCAGGAGCTTCAGGTGTTGGAGTAGAACTCGATCAATACCGGCTGGCCGCTGCTCAGGAGGTCTTGTAGTTCTTGCTCCGATTCAATGGGCGTCGCTTTGGTGCGCAGTGTGAAGAAGCCCACGGCCAGTAAGCCGAGAAGAGTCAGTAACAGCCAGTTCTCGCGGAAGAAATTCAGCAATCGGTTGGTCAGTTGATTCATCGGTTAGCCTTGGAGAAATATTTATACCCCACGGGGGTATTGAGATTATAACACGTGGTGGCCGATTTGTCAAATGGGCATGGTGGTGGAAGTTCGGTGGGAATGTATGCACGGCTGGGCTTAGAAGGCGATCTCGGCTATCTGTTCCAGGTCCAAGTCCAGGTCGAAAGCGGGCCAGTTTAGCTCGTCTTCAACCTCGGAGGGTGTTGCGGCGCTCACGTTTCTTTCGCATAGTGACCGATAGGGGCAGAAGCGGCAGCGGCTCTCGTCCGGGGTCAGGGGCCAGACCGCCTCGTCGCGACCCTCGATCTCCGTGATCAGATTCAGGAGGAAGTCTTCGTCGACGGTGAACTGACCGGTGCTGTAGGGCAGGTGCGCGGGCTGGCGGGGGTAATCGGCAAACCAGTAAATCATCTCTACCTGTTCCGGGCTGACGGGCTGACCCTGGTTCAGGGGTACGCCGGCTTTGACCAGCAGGTAGCGGTAAATCCGCGTCTGCAAGCGATTTTCCAGGGCCGATGGCGCCGGGCGGTGGCGGGAGGTTTTCCAGTCCACGATGACCAGGCGCTGGCCGGGTTCTACGGCAAGGAGGTCATACTTCGCTACCAGGCGATGGTCGCTCAGCGGCGTGGCCAGCACTATCTCGGCGTGGCGCAGCGTGGTGGGCAGGTTGGGAGGCGGGGCCGTGAGGTAATTGTGCCACCAGCGGGTTAGCTCTGGAGCGGAGATGGTGCGGGCCAGGACCTCTTCGGAGATGCCGATGGTGTGTTGATGGATCAAGCGATGAAAGGCCTGTCCCAGTTCCATGCGTCGTTCCATCTCCGCCAGCGGCTCGGCCTGAGGCGCAGGCCAGGCGCGTTGCAGCAGGTGGCGCAGTTGAAAGCGACGCGGGCAATCTACGTAGTCCTGTAGATTCCCCTGGGTGAATTGAAAATTGGGGGGTATGGACATGACATCCCTCCAGAAACGCCAAACGGACCGGCGACCATCTCGATCGCGGGCCCGTTTTTGAGCGCCTTATCTCTCACTCCCAGCCGATGATCCACACGCACAGCCCGGCCAGCAGGATGGTGGCGATCACCAGGGCGGCCATCTGCCCCGGCAACAGGCCGACGTCCCTGGCGGCCCACAGCAAGATAATTACCATGCCCAGGGCTAGGACGAACCAGGCTGCCAGGCGGGGGTGTTGTTCCAGAAACTCGCGGATCGCAGACATAGGGTGTGTGCCTCCTCAGACTTGAACTTGGGATTCTGGTGTCGAATTGTACCTCAACTGGCAAAATTTGTCCAGCGGCGGAGAACCCGGTGCTGATGATGGGATGAAAGGAGAGCGCTGGCAGTAGGCGCGGATTCTGTTCCGCGCGGCTACGGGAAAGCGGCCCGCCGTGGCCGCGTTCAGCGGGTAGGGCCGTCCGCTACAGGATGTGCGCCAGGAACTGCCTGGTGCGTTCTTCTTTGGGATTGGTAAAGATTTGCTCAGGCGGGGCCATTTCGGCCCAGACACCCTCGTCCATGAAGATGACCCGGTCGGCCACGTCGCGGGCAAAATGAATCTCGTGGGTGACGACGACCATGGTCATGCCTTCGTTGGCCAGCCGCTCCATCACCTCCACCACCTCGCCGATCAACTCCGGGTCCAGAGCGGAAGTGGGCTCGTCGAAGAGCATGATTTTGGGGTCCATGGCCAGGGCGCGAGCGATGGCCACTCGCTGCTGCTGTCCTCCCGACAGGCGGGAAGGGTATTCGTCCCGTTTGTGCAACAATCCGACCCACTCTAGCAATTCCTCGGCTTTGGCAATGGCCTGGTCCCGAGGCATTTTCTTCACGGTGATAGGGGCTTCGATGATGTTGCCCAGGACGGTCATGTGGGGAAACAGGTTGAACTGCTGGAAGACCATGCCCGCTTTTTGCCGGATTTCTTGAATCAGCCGCCGGTGTTCGCGGCCAGACTCCCGGGCTTTGATCTCCACACCGTCAATCTCCACCGTGCCCGCCGAGGGTTCCTCCAGGAAGTTAAGGCAGCGGAGGAAGGTGCTCTTACCTGCCCCCGAGGGGCCGATGATGACCACTACTTCCTGGGGCATCACGTCTAAATCAACGCCTTTGATGACGTGCAGGGGGCCGAAATATTTGTGTAGACCGCGCACTTTGATGATTGGCTCGCTCATGTCTCTACCTCCGTTCGCCACGAGCCATGTAAGCTTCCAACTTGCTCTGGAAGAACTGAAAGACGATGGTCAGAATCCAATAAAAGGCGGCAGCGATGAGGAAGGTCTCCAGGTTGCGGAAGTTCTGGCGGCCAAGCTTTTGGGCGCGGAAGGTCAACTCTTGCACGGTGATCATGGAGACCAGGGCCGAGTCTTTCATCATAGCGATGAACTCATTGCCGATGGGCGGGATGACGATGCGGAAAGCCTGGGGCAGCACAATCCGCCGGAAAGTTTGGCTGGAGGACATGCCCAGGGCGTGGGCGGCTTCATACTGTCCGATGCCGATGGCTTGAATGCCGGCGCGGAAGATCTCAGTCATGTAAGCGCCGTAGTTGACGCCCAGCGCCAGGATGCCGGCGGTCACAGGTTTAAGGGTGATGCCTATCTGCGGCAGGGCCAGGAACCAGATGAAAATCTGCACCAACAGAGGCGTACCCCGGATCAGAGAGACGTAGAAGCCGGAGATGCCGTTGATCACCGGGTTTTTGGCCAGTCTCCCCAGCGCGCCCACCAGGGCCAGGACGGTGGCCAGCAGGATGGCCATGGCCGAGACGAACATGGTCAGCCCGGCACCGCCCATGATGAAAGGCAGCCACTTGCGCATAAAGGCGATGTCGAGACCAAAACGGCGCAGCACGGAGAAGAGCAGGATGAAGATCAAGAACCAGGTGGCCAGGACGAAGAGGCCCTGCCGTATGTTGCGCGTTTGCTGGGCGGCCATCAAACGCTGGGCCAGAGACTCCGCGTCCGGGGCCTGATAGGGGATGGCGATGGCATCATTCCGCAGATAGAGTACCAGGAAGTAGTACCAGACAAAGAGACAGGCCAGGGGCCAGGCGATGTGCAGGCGGGTGCTCCAGGTGATGGGATAGGCTATGGTCTCCAGCATAGGTAGCACCACGGCAAAGAGGGGGCCGATGGTGTACATGGCCAGAGACCCCAGGTAACTCCAGGTGCGTACTCGCCACAGCCCCCAGGCGAGGAGCAGCCCCAGCAAGCCACTGCCCAGCATCCAGATGACGAACACCTTGCCCCATATCGGCATGAGACCGAGTTTGGTCCACTCCAGGTGCAGTTCCTGGTTGTTGACCACTTCCCAAAGCCGGACGCTGCCGTCCACTCCACTGGAGAGAATGGTATTCTCGTCGGGTCCGGCGGCTACGCCACTAACTGAGCCCAGGTGTCCTTTGAAGAGTCCGGCGAATTTCCCACCGGTTACTTTCCAGCGCCGCACCATGTTATCCCCGCCGCTGGAGATAAGGTACTCTCCGGAGGCGTCGAAGGCCACTTCTGAGACCGCTCCCAGGTGGCCTTTTGTCTCCCAGGCCAGTTGACCTTGCTCCACATCCCAGATAAGGGTGGTGCCTTCAGCGCTACCCGAGGCCAGATAAGCTCCATCGGGGCTGAAGGCCAGGGCGGTGACTTCTTTCTCGTGTCCCAGCCAATTCTCTTGCTCTTCTTCGTTCTCCCACTGGCCTTCCAGTCTCTGGCGCGGTTCCCCGCTGTGAGCATCCCACATCTGGATGTGGTTGGCGTCATCGGCGGCCACCAGTGTGCCATCGGGACTGAGGGCTACAGCGTGTCTGGTGTGCTCGTTAGGGCCGATGGTTTGGATTACTTCTCCCGTCTCGACGTCCCACACGCGGATGATGTGGTCATCGCCTAAGGTGGCCAGCAGGGACCCATCGGGGGTCAGGGACAAATCCCGTAGGGGGCTGGTGCTGGCTTCGAGGGCTTTTACGGGCTGAGCGTTGCTTGGGCCAGCCGGCAGGATAGTGGGGATGTCCCAAAGGTAGACTTTGCCGTCGCTGCCGGCCGAGAACAGGGTTGGGCCGCTGGCGTCAAAAGCCACACTGGTGACAGGGCCAGTGTGGCCGGTAAGCGTGTACATCTTCCAATCGGCGTCCATGTCCCACAGCCGGACCATCCCGTCCTGCGCTGCTGCGGCTACCAGGTGATGAGTGGGGCTAAGCGCCAGGTCGTGGATTTCGCTGGTGACTGCCAGACGCAGTGGGCTGCCCAGGTAATACTGAACAGCGTATAGCAAACTCAATCCGGCCGTGAGCGCCACAAGGAGGCACAAAAGCCTCATCGCTCGCGAACCGGGGTGAAGGGTTGAACTCCGTAATGTGCTCAAGATTGCGGCCTCCTCTATCAGCTTGACATGGTTAGATTCGGGCCCGGCGAATGATAAATCCTGATTAGAGCGCCCCTCCATGACCGCCGCCTTGGCGGCGGGTCAGGTGAGGCTTAGATTTCGCGGAGTTCAACTCCGGGTAGTCTTCCCCAATCGTGTTGATGCGATTCTGGTTCCCTTTTTCACCGCAGAGAACGCCGAGATCGCTGAGAAAATCTATGAATCTCTGCGAACT
>JACIWR010000182.1 GCA_014360845.1 Anaerolineae bacterium | reverse complement strand
ACGTTCCATGCGGCAAGATGCTGTCTTTTGCGCGGTTTTCTCAGCCGAGACGCCCCCGGGACGGGGGCTACGAGCCTGGGGAGGACAGTGCGCCTGCTAGCCTGAGTAGTAACCTGCACGTTATGTTTCCGCTGTAAACTGTTCTGCACATCACGCAAATACAATCGGGAGGTGAATCCGTGAAACGATTGCTATCCGGCAACGAAGCCATAGCTTACGGCGCATGGGAGAGCGGCGTGCGGGTGGCGGCGGCCTATCCCGGTACCCCCTCCACCGAGATTCTGGAGACGCTGGCCCCCATGCCCAATGTGTACGCCGAATGGTGTCCCAATGAGAAAGTCGCTCTGGATGTGGCCATCGGCGCGGCCTACGCCGGCAGCCGGGCCATGGCGGTGATGAAACACGTGGGACTGAACGTGGCTGCCGACGCCTTCTTCTACGCCTCGATGACCGGCGTGGAGGCCGGGCTGGTCATCGTCTCCGCCGATGACCCCCAGATGCACTCCTCCCAGAACGAGCAGGATAACCGCCGCTACGCCAAATTCGCCCGCGTGCCCTGTCTGGAGCCGACGGACAGCCAGGAAGCGAAAGACCTGGTGGGCGTGGCCCTGGAGATCAGCGAGCGGTTCGACACACCGGTGCTGCTGCGGCCCACCACCCGCATCTGCCACTCCAGCACGCCGGTGGAAATCCCCGAAGAACGCCATGACTCCTGGCAAGGCCCACCCAAGTACCGCATTGACACCACCAAGTACGTCATGGTGCCGGCCAACGCCCGCAAACGACACCCCGTTATCGAGGAGCGCATCGTCAGGCTCTCCCAGTTCGCCGAGACCTTCCCTTACAACGTGGTGGAGATGGGCGGCACCCGACTGGGTATCATCACTCACGGCGCAGCCTACCAATACGCGAAAGAGGTGTTCCCCGGCGATCAGGCCTCATTCCTCAAACTGGGGATGACTTACCCCCTGCCTCGCAAACTCATCGCTGACTTCGCCGCCCAAGTGGATAGACTGATCGTGGTCGAGGAGCTGGACCCTTTCATCGAGGAGGAAATTCGGCTGATGGGCATTGAGTGCGAGGGGAAAAGCATCTTTCCCATGGTGGGCGAACTCAGCCCGCTCATCGTGCGCCAGTGCGCCATCGAGGCCGGGCTGTTGCCGCAATCAGCGCAGGTCGAGGCGGTCTCACCCGAGAAACCACCGCTCCCGCCCCGCCCGCCTATCCTCTGTCCGGGTTGCCCTCATCGCGCGACTTTCACCGTCACCAAGAAGCTGAAGCTGGTGGTCAACGGGGACATCGGCTGCTATACCCTGGCCTTTTTGCCACCGCAGGAGGCATTGCACACCTGCGGATGCATGGGAGCCAGCATCGGCGTGGCTCACGGCATAGCCAAGGCCGGCATCCAGCAGCGCCACGTGGCCGCCATCGGCGATTCGACTTTCTTCCACACCGGGATGCCCGCCCTGCTCAACGTGGCCTATAACCAGAGCAATACCATCACCCTGATCCTGGACAACCGCACCACGGCCATGACCGGTCACCAGCAGCACCCAGGCACGGGTAAAACGCTGCAGATGAAAGACACCATTGCCGTGGAATTCGAACCTCTGGTGCGGGCCATGGGTATCCCCCATGTGACCACGGTGGATGCCTACAAGATCAAAGAGGTGGAGACCGCCCTCAAGGAAGCACTGGAGCGTGACGAGCCCTCAACGATTATCGTCCGCCGCGAGTGCGCCTTGCTGCCGGAAGTGCGTCGCACCTACAAACCGCTAAAAGTTGACCGCAGCAAATGCATCGCCTGCTGGACCTGCCTGCGCACCGGTTGTCCGGCCCTGCGCAAGTCCGATGAAATATACGAAAAGAACAAGCGCGAGAAATCGGACATTGACCCGCTGTTGTGCACCGGCTGCGAGTTGTGCGCTCAAGTGTGCCCGGCGGAAGCCATCCAGTTCCGCGCGCAGCTCTATGGTTCGGAGGAGGGGCAGGAAGCAGGATAGATGCTGCGTTCCATATTTCGGCCAACTGCAGTTGTAGCACTAATACATGGAGGACCAACTCATGACTCAGAAAACCGATTTCCTGCTCGCCGGCGTGGGTGGACAGGGCACGCTGCTGGCCAGCAATATCCTGGCCGAGGTGGGCCTGCGCGCCGGATACGATGTGAAAAAGTCTGAGGTGCATGGCATGGCCCAGCGCGGCGGCAGTGTGACCAGTCACGTGCGTTGGGCTGAAAAAGTCTACTCGCCGCTCATCGGCCAGGGCGAGGTGGATTACCTGGTGGCCTTTGAGCGTCTGGAGGCCCTGCGCTACATCGAGCAACTGCGGCCCGGCGGCACGCTGTTGGTGAGTGAGCATGGTATCCCGCCCATCTCGGTCACCGCCGGCAAGGATCAATATCCTACCACCGAGCAGATGATCCACACCTTCGACCAGGTGGCGGGCACGGTGATATGGATACCCTCGATTAAACTGGCGGAAGAATTGGGCAACGCTCGTGTGCACAATATCATCATGCTCGGCGCTCTCTCCACCCAGTTGAACGTCGAAGAACAAGTGTGGCTGGAGATAATCGAACAGCGGGTGCCGGCTCGCTTCATCGAGTTGAATAAAAAAGCGTTCCAGCGCGGACGCGAAGTGGTAACCGGTCATCAATAACGGGTTACCGTAGACAACGAAAAGGACTGCCGGGATGTCTATTCTCCTGAGCACATCTCTGCTACTGAAAATGCTGGGGGTGGCCATTCCCCTGGGAATGGCCTTCGTAGTCCTGCTCCAGGGACGAGGACGGCTGAACGTGCTGTTCAGTTTGATGATCCTCGCCATTGCCTTGTGGAACGGGGGCACTTTCATGCTGCACGTGACGGGCTGGACCGGCCTTCCCGGCTTCGAGATGTGGCTCACCGTGGCTCTCCTGGGGCTGCTCAGCCTGCCCTTGACCTTCTACCTGCTGACCCTGGAGCTTAGCGATTTGATCTCGCCTGTGGTCAGACGCATCTCGGTCGGCGTGGGTTTTGTGAGCCTGGTCGTGACCTGGCTTCTGATTCTCATGACCGATCTCGGTATCCGGGTTGCAGCCCGGCCCGACGGTATGCTGGACTACGCCCTGGAAACCAGCTCTCCACCCCTGCTGTTGACGTTGATCTACACCATCGGTTACTTTGCCCTGGCGGAGAGCATCCTGCTCTGGCCTCTGTACGCTGCCAGGCGACGAAAAGAACCCATCCCCACCGGTCGAATCCAGCTGGCCCTGGGCGGAGCGCTGGTAGTCCTCGCTGGCTTACAAGAGACCATTCCGGCCATCGGGCAATACCCGCTGGACTCGGTATTGATGATCGTCGCCACGCTGGTGTTTGCCTACCTCATCTTGAAGGAACACCTGTTTGATCCTCTGGCCAAACTCAACGCCCAACTGGAAGACGCCAACCGCCGTCTGCAAGAGGCCAATATCGCTCTGCAAACATCCTACCTCAAAGCCAAAGAGGCCGACCGCCTGAAAAGCGAATTCGTGGCCAACATCTCACACGAATTGCGCACTCCTCTCAACGCCATCATCGGCTTCGCTCAAGTCATCCTCAACGAAATAGACGGCCCCCTTACCGATGCGCAGCGCGAGGACCTGAGTGCCATCTACACCAGCGCGCAACACCTGCTTAACCTGGTGAACGACATCCTCGACCTCTCCAAGATAGAAGCGGGCAAGATGGAGTTGCACAAGGAATGGGTGGACATCAAAGAACTGGTGTACGGGGTCATGGCCACCACCCTCACCCTCATCGGCGACAAGGACATCAAACTCATCGAAAGAGTCGCCGAGGGCCTGCCGCCGGTGTACGTGGATCGCACCCGCATCCGCCAGGTGATATTAAATCTCCTGTCCAACGCCGCCAAGTTCACCGAACGAGGAACCATCACTTTGACTGTAGACCGCCTGGTGGAGACAGTGGGCTCTCGCCCGCAGTTGTTCCTCCTGTTCACCGTAGCCGACACCGGGATTGGCATCGCTCCGGAGAACATTCCCATTGTGTTTGAGGAATTCCGGCAGGTAGATAGCAGTATCTCGCGCCAGGCCGAGGGCACAGGGCTGGGCTTGCCCATCAGCAAACGGCTGGTGGAATTGCACGGGGGCAGGCTCTGGGTAGAAAGCCGCGTGGGCGTGGGAAGCCGATTTTGCTTCACCTTACCATTTCACATATCCCCTGCAGAAAAGCACGAAGGGGGGGACAAGGATGAGTAGAATACTCTACGTCGAAGACAACCCTGCTAACCGCTTACTGGTCAAACGTGTGCTGGAAGCCGCGGGACACACCGTATTAGAAGCCGTGGACGGTCTGGAGGGCATCCGCGTCGCCCGCGAGGCGAGGCCCGATTTGATCCTGATGGACATCAATATTCCGGGCATGGACGGGTTCGAGACCACCACCAAGATCAAGAGCATTCCTGAACTCAAGGACACGCCTATCATCGCCCTCACCGCCAGAGTGATGGATGGTGACCGGGAAATGGCTCTGACGGCCGGCTGCGACGGATACATCCCCAAACCCATTGACGTCAACTTACTGCCTTTGCAGGTCACCGAGTTTCTGGGAGGCAAACGCGAGGAAGTCCCCGCTGCCCAGAAGAGCGCCTACCTGCGCCAATACAGCCAACAACTCGTGGAGCGTCTCGAAAGAAAGATAGACGAACTAACCCGGGCCAACGCCGAGTTACAGCGCATGGACGAGCTCAAATCGCGCTTTATCTCCATCGCTGCCCACGAGCTGCGCACCCCCTTAACCGTGATGCGCGGCTATCTCACCATCCTGCTGGACCCCGAAGCCGGGTTTCAGCTCGATGACAGAATAGCCGAGATGCTCAAAGGCATGGAAAAAGGTATCAACCGCTTACAGCGCATCGTGAACGACATGCTGGATGTGACCAAGATCGAAGGCGGAACCCTTGAGCTCCATCTGAGCCCTTTGGCGATCAAAGACATCATCCGCGGCGCGGTGCAACAACAACTGCCCTTTGCCCAACAGCGCGGGCAGCAAATCATCGCCGACGACTTCCACGGCTACCCGCCGATCTATGGCGACGCCGAGAGGCTGTTGCAGGCCTTCAGTAACCTGATTAACAACGGCATCAAATACACTCCCGACGGCGGTACCATTCGTATCTACGGCCAGGTGATACACAGCGACGGTGACTGGCACGAGCAAGGATTCCCCGCCTGTGAGGGAGACATGGTGGAGATCATCGTCGAGGATTCCGGCATCGGCATTGATCCGGAGGATCAAGAACGCATTTTCCTGCGCTTCTACGAAGTGAAGGACCCCTCGCTCCATTCCACCAGCCAAAGCCAATACATGGGTGGGGGCATCGGCCTGGGCCTGGCCATCGCCAGAGGAATCATCGAAGCTCACGGTGGCAAAGTCTGGGTGGAAAGCGAGGGACACGACCCGGAGAAATGTCCGGGCAGCAAATTCCATGTGACGATCCCGCTAGCGCCATCCCACCAGCGGACTTTTTCAATCGGATAACAACTCCGAGTTGATACTGTCCAACGGGGGTGCAGTACCTGGAACGACAAGCATTGATTGAATGAGGTAGGAGGTATCACTATGAGCGTAAAACTGACATACTACGGCCATGCCTGTTTTGCCATCGAGGGAGGAGGAGCCGTGTTAATCATTGACCCCTTCCTGAGCGGCAACCCCATGGCAGCAGTCCAGGCCGCCGACGTTAACCCGGACTACATCCTGATCTCTCACGGGCACGGGGATCACCTCGGTGACGCCATCCCCATCGCCAAGCGCACCGGGGCCACCATCATCTCCAACTTCGAAATCGCCACCTATTGCCAGCAGCAGGGCGTCGAATCCGTCCACCCTCTGCACATTGGCGGCGGGTTCAACTTCCCCTTCGGGCGAGTGCAATTGACCATCGCTCACCATGGCTCCGCCCTGCCCGATGGCTCTTACGGCGGCAATCCGGCCGGCTTTCTGCTCACCATTGAGGGCCAGACCATCTACCACGCCTGTGACACGGGCCTGTTCTACGACATGAAGCTCATCGGCGAGAAAGGTGTAGCGGTGGCGATTCTGCCCATCGGCGACAATTTCACCATGGGCCCCGATGATGCTCTCAGGGCGGTGCAATTGATCGAACCACAGGTCGTCATACCCATCCACTATGACACTTTCGACGTTATCCGGCAAGACCCCCAGACTTTTGCCCAGAGAGTGGAGCAGAAAACTTCAGCCCAATGCATTATTCTCAAACCCGGTGAGTCGTACGAACTGCCAGCCAGTTCGTGAGTCGCGCCCCCAGGGGGCTGGCGAACTTGACTCCGAGAATTACAACTCGTATAGCCGGGTGCCGAAGAATGTGGAAATGGCACCCGGCTACAAGGAACAAACTATGAGCGCTGCTAAAGCAACTAAGGGAACAATCATCTTTCGCACCTGGAACGATTCTCGAAAACTGATAGAAATTGAGGAAGCCTTTAGCTCACTGGATGAGCTATTTGCCGCGTGCTTGCCTCAAGACGAAACAAAACTGGTAGACCGCATCATCATTCAAGGTCTGGACGACAGGGGTAACCTGCGACAACTGACCCTGGTGTTTGAGTCTGTAACCATTTCCTGAGCTCATACTTACCATGCGGAGAGCCCAGGCGGGCAGGTCTTGCACCTGCCCCTACTCCAAATTATTGAGAAGATAGCATCAGTTGTCCTTGCGATTTATTCACAATGGATTGTAGTAAATAGATTTTAGTAGTCGTAGTAGGCCCTGTGGAAAAGTGGAAAGAGTTCAGCCGGCGGAGGAGTCAATACTAGGAGTGGGTTTGCCTCTCGCGGTGTAACAAGATGTTGAGGTCACGGGTAGAAAGTCCGTGGAGTTGAGTTGGGGAGAATCTGTGGAAACAAGGCTGATTTCTTGAGGGTAGCACTGTTCGATTTCTTGGGGCGTGCGAAAAGGCAATCACAACCGGCGGGGTGCTGACAGAACGCCGCCACAAGCTGTAGGGAAGGCGGCGTGTGGAAGCCGGAAAAAAACAGCGGTTGGGGAAAAGTTATCCCCAACCGCCGGGGTTTATCCACAGATATTGGGCAGTTATCCACAGGTGTGGTGGAATTTAAGAACATCCGTTGCGGTGCAGGCGCTCCTTGATGGCTATAATCTGGCGACGCAGTGCCTCATCCTCTTCGACCAGGGTGCTGATCTTCTCGTATCCATGGAGCACCGTCGTGTGATCTCGCCCACCGAGCATTTTCCCGATCTCCGGAAAAGAAGCGTCGGTCTCCTCACGGGCCAGGTACATGACCAATTGCCGGGGGAGCACGATTTCTTTGCTGCGACTGCGGCCTGTCAGTAGTTCAGTGGGCAGGCCATAGAAAGAAGCTACGGTCTCGAGGATTTCCTCGGTAGTAACGGGCGAGGGACGGCTGAGCACACCCTCTAAGGCCGTCTGAGCTACTTCCAGGGTGGGGAAAACGTTCATTAACTCGGCATAGGCCAGCACTCGATTCAGGGCCCCCTCCAGTTCGCGGATGTTGCTTTGCACCTGTCTGGCGATGAGGTCCAGTACCTCATCGGGCACTGGCAGGAGTTGGGCAGCAGCCTTGGCGCGCAGGATGGCGGTTCTTGTCTCCAGGTCCGGAGGTTGCAGATCGGCGATGAGGCCGCCCTCAAAGCGAGAGCGCAGGCGCTCCTCCAGGGTGGTGATCGCTCGTGGTGGGCGGTCACTGGAGATCACGATTTGCTTGTTGACGGCGTACAGGGTGTTGAAGGTGTGGAAGAACTCCTCTTGAGTGCTCTCTTTACCGGCGATGAACTGGATGTCATCAATCAGCAGGACGTCTACCTTGCGGTATTTTTCGCGGAACTCCTCCGTTGTCTGCGTGCGGATGGAGTTGATCAGGTCGTTGGTGAAAGTCTCGGAGGATACGTAAAGCACTCGCCGTGGATGGCGAAGGCAGAAGTTACCGATGGCCTGGAGCAGGTGGGTTTTGCCCAGTCCCACCCCGCCGTAAAGGAACAGGGGGTTGTAGGCTCCCGCCGGATTCTCCGCCACGGCCAGCGCAGCCGCGTGGGCCAGGCGGTTATTGGAGCCGACCACAAAGTTGTCGAAGGTGTAGCGGGGATTGAGCATAGAAGCCGTAGCAGCCTCTGGAGCTTGTCCTGAGCCTTGACGAAGGGCTTGGCTGTGTCGCTCCCGTCCGGCGGCTGCTTGTGCCAGTGGCAATTCCTCTTCCAGCTGGTGTTTGGGGTTCCAGACAACAAATTTCAGTTCAACGGCGTGACCGACGATGCCGGACACCGTCCGTTTGATGATGGTCATCAAGCGGTTCTCCAGCCAGTCCTTGGCGTAAGCGTTGCCGACACCTATGATAAAGGTGCCATCCTCGTAGGAGATGACGGAGGTGTTCTTGACCCAGGTATCAAATGTGGCTTTGGTCATCTGGAGTTGTAGCTCGCCCAGGGCAGCTTGCCAAACCTGCTCGGGTTTCATGTTAGCGCGGCTCCGTTGATGCATGACATAGAATGGCTTGAATTACCTGTGACCAACCAAGGTGATGCACAGCAGGATTGCGTCGTCAGCGCTGTGATTGAACTGCTCGGATTGATATTGGTGGGGAACTTACGGGTGTTGAGAGTTATGTACTGTGGGTCATAGTCGGTCGAGTCGCAAAGGTCTGGCTCGGCAGTGCTGGCGGGTTACGGCAGTAGAAGAGGTAAAGTGGACTACTGGCAGCCAGCGCTGAGTGGGGAATAAGCACTCGCGGCATCTTGCGATGCCCTCGTGCTTAACGGCAGGCCTTCGTCTCGGCCAACGGCTGCGCCCATTCTAGCAGAAGTCCTGTTCTTTGACAAGGGGCGGAAGGCAAAATTGAACACCGATGAGAAAACACCGTCGGCAGCCTCTACAGTTAGACATTGGCGCAAGGA
>JACIWR010000181.1 GCA_014360845.1 Anaerolineae bacterium | reverse complement strand
ATGGTGGAGATGGACGTGGAGAGCACCGGGCTGGAAAGTCTCCGCTAGAGGCCGAACCGGGAACCGCTCCAAGTAGGTCGGGCCCGTGGCCCGACGCGGATGCGTTGGGGCATAGCCCCGCCGCACTGCTCGTTGGGCAAGAAGTATCTTCTCAATAATTTGGGGTAGGGGCAGGTCTTGCACCTGCCCGCCTGGGCGACCGCAAGGGTTCGCCCCTACATTTTGAGAAGATACGGCAAGAATTTCACCGCAAAGGACACAAAGGGGAAAAACGTAGTGCCCTTCGTGCCCTTTGTGGTCAGGCTTTTTGGCTCCGGCTAGGCTGGGTTAGGGGCTGAACCGGGAGGAATCGCCAGCGAGGTATCCCTGCGCAGAAAATTTCCGGTAGCGCTTGCCAATTTGCGTGTAATACTGTACACTAAGCGTAACTGTTTAGCGCGATTGAAAGCGCTTTTCTGAGGCGCTTCGCGCAGGAGTTGGCCACAGACCCCCGTTGGTCGTTTTCCATTGATTCCGCGAGGAGGTAAATCATGAGAGAGTTTTTAGCCGCCAGCAGTTGTCTCGTCGTGCCAGCCCTGGTGGTGGGCCTCGTGCTGCTCACCTCCAGCATCAAGCTCCTGTACGAATACGAAAGGGGGGTGGTTTTCACCCTGGGCAAGTATTCCAACACCCGCGAGCCTGGCCTGACTTTCATCATCCCCATCATCCAGAGCATGCGCAAGGTGGACATGCGCATCAAAACGGCCGACATCCCACGACAGGAGGTGATGACCAAGGACAACATCCCCATGCTCGTCAACGCCGTGGTCTACTTCAAGGTCGTGAACCCCGCGGACGCCATCATCAAAATTGAGGACTACGCCTTTGCCGTGCGCCAGTACACTCAGGCAGCCTTGCGGGACGTCATTGGCAACAGCGAGATGGATTTCGTCCTCACCGAACGGGAGCAGATCGCCGAGAGCATCAAGAAGATCGTGGATGCCGAGACCAGTGGTTGGGGCATTGACGTGGAGTCCATCAAAATCCAGGAGGTCGAGTTGCCGGCTGAGATGAAGCGCGCTATGGCCAAGCAGGCGGAGGCGGAACGAGAACGCCGCGCGGTGATCATCGCTTCGCAAGGTGAGCTCTCGGCCTCGGAGAATTTGCGCAAGGCGGCGGAGAACCTGGCCAAGAGCAAGGGCGCGCTGCATTTGCGCACTTTGCAGACGATCCGCGACATCGCAGCTGATCCCTCGGAGAAAATCGTCCTCTTTGTGCCCTCGGATTTGGGCCGTGCTCTCGGCTCCTTGGTCGAGGGGCAGACGGAGTGAGCGGCGGTCATGTTGGACCAGAAGAAGCGCTATTTGCAGATCGCCTTTAACTACGATGTGGGTCTGGTGCGACGTATCCTGCCCACCATCGTGCCCAGCGAGCGAATTCTGATCGAGGCCGGCACACCTTACATCAAGCGAGAGGGCCTGGACGGTATCCGGGCCATTCGCCGTCTGTGGCGTGGTCATGTGGTGGCCGATTTGAAGACCTCGGACGGGGCATTAGGGGAGGTGGATATGGTGCACTCCGCCGGAGCGACGGCGGCTACCGTCCTCGGCAGTTCGCCGCCCGAAGCGCTGGACCTGTTTATCACCCGCTGTTCCCAATTGGGGATGGTCTCCATGATTGATATGCTGGGCGTGCGCGATCCCCTGCGGGTGCTGATGAGGTTGAAGAAACCGCCGGATGTGGTGGTCTTGCACCGGGGCCGGGACGAGGAGGGCACCCGAGGGAAGGTGATTCAGTACAGGCACGTCAACCGTGTGCTTTCGAAATTCGATGTGCTGATCTCGGCGGCCGGGGGCGTGGACCTCAAAGAGGCGCGCAGTGCCATTTTCAATGGAGCCAGCATCGTCGTCGCTAATTTGGTGCGACCGGGCGATCCGTGGGTGGGTATCAGCACCGAAAGCGACGTGGGGGAGATGGCGCGACAGTTTCTGACCACCATCGAATGAGACATCTCCAGACCGGAGAGACTCTTTATCGAGATACGTCCTTGGACGGAAGAGGGCGTATCTCGATTTTATTTGAGGCTGCCGTAGGACAGGCTTCCAGCCTGTCCCCGCGGCGAAGCCGCGGGTAGGGCAGGCTTCGCCGCGAGCGTTCGACCGAGCCTTCGGCGTGAGCTCAGCCGAACGGTTGACGGCGGCTATAGCGTGCAGCCCTCTTGGCTTCGAACATCGCCCCAACACCATTACCGCGTGGAAAAGCCCAAAAGCTGCCTACCTGCCGCCCGGCGTGACGGGTAGGGCTCTCTGCCTCTCCCCACCAGCACCGCCTGTTTCACGGCAGCGCGTCCCCCCTGTCTGCCGAAAACCGTTGACTTCACGCGCAGGCTGCGGTATACTGTAATTGCAGCGCTGGCATGGAAACCAATTCAGCACCGGTTCTGCAGCCGGTGCACCTTCACCGCAGAAGGGAGGAGACAAATGACGAAGATCACTTTCAGCGTCATCAAAGCCGATGTCGGCGGTTTCGTCGGTCATTCCAGCATGCACAAGAGCCTGATGGAGAAAGCAGAAGAGCTCCTGGAGGCAGCCCAGGCCCAGGGTCTCATCGTGGATTTCCACGTCACCTCCTGTGGCGATGACCTGGAGCTGATCATGACCCATCGCCGGGGAGTGGACAACGAGGAAATACACCGCCTGGCCTGGGACATCTTCGCGATCTGCACCGAGGTGGCCAGACAGCTCAAGCTCTACGGTGCCGGCCAGGACCTGCTGGCGGATGCCTTTTCCGGCAACATCAAGGGCATGGGGCCCGGCGTGGCCGAGATGGAGTTCGAGGAACGCAAGGCCGAGCCGGTGATCGTCTTCATGGCCGACAAGACCTCGGCGGGCGCGTGGAATTTGCCCCTATACAAGATGTTCGCCGACCCTTTCAACACCGCCGGGCTGGTCATCGCCCCTACCATGCACGCTGGATTCCGCTTCGAGGTTCACGACGTCAAAGAACACAAACGCGTTTTCTTCTCGTGTCCCGAGGAACTCTATGACCTGCTGGTCTTCATCGGGGCGCCATCGCGGTATGCGGTCAAGGCGGTCTACGCCAAAGACGGCGAAATCGCCGCCGTGTCCTCCACTCAGCGGTTGGCGCTGATTGCGGGCCGCTATGTGGGCAAGGACGACCCGGTCTGCGTGGTGCGTTGCCAGGGACAGTTCCCGGCCGTGGGCGAGGTGTTGGAACCCTTCACCATGGCTCACCTGGTCGAGGGCTGGATGCGCGGTTCTCACCACGGCCCCTTGATGCCGGTGCCGATTCACGAAGCCACGCCAAGCCGCTTTGACGGCCCACCTCGCGTGATCGCCCTGGGCTTTCAACTGGCGGATGGCCACCTGATCGGCCCCCGCGACATGTTCGCTGATCCCAGCTTTGACGAAGCCCGCCGCCGTTGCAATTTCATCGCCGATTACCTGCGCGGTCAGGGACCGTTTGAGCCCCATCGCTTACCCATGGATGAGATGGAATACACCACACTGCCCCAGGTCATGGAGAGATTGAAAGAGCGATGGGAGGATCTGCCGGAATGACTGAGCAACTTTGCCACGGGAACACGCCGATTCTCACAGAATCTTCCCTGTGATTCCGTGTGTTTCTGTGGCCGACACTACACGCTCTACTCTTCAGTAGACTCGGAGCAGGGAAAGGGTAGATGTCTGTCCAACCACGGGTTATCGTCCATCTCGACCTGGATGCCTTCTTTGCCGCTGTGGAGGTACTGGAGCATCCCGAACTGTCCGGTAAAGCGGTGCTGGTGGGCGGTCGGCCAGAGGAGCGAGGGGTCGTGGCCTCGGCCTCATATCCGGCGCGGGCTTTCGGTGTCCACTCGGCGATGCCGATGGCCCGCGCCCTGAAGCTATGTCCCGAAGCGGTGGTGCTGCCGCCGCGACATCATCTCTACCGCGATTATTCGCGGCAGGTGATGGCCATTCTGCGAGAGGCATCGCCTTTGATGGAACAGATGAGCATTGACGAGGCCTATCTGGACCTGACCGATCGTGTGACGGTCTGGGACGAAGGGGTTGAGATAGCGCGAGGATTGCAGCGGCGGGTCAAGGAGGAAATCGGCCTCTCGGCTTCGTTGGGCGTGGCGACGAACAAATTGGTGGCCAAGGTGGCCTCAGATCGGGACAAGCCGGGGGGACTGACCGTGGTGCGCCCTGGCGAGGAAGCGGCTTTTCTGGCCCCGCTGCCGGTGCGGGTGCTGTGGGGTGTGGGGCCGGTGACGGCTGCCAAGCTGGCCGAGATGGGAGTGCATACAGTGGGCGAGCTGGCCCAACTCTCTGAGGAGGTGCTGCGCGCCCGTTTCGGCATCCACGGGGCGGAGATGGCGCGGCGGGCACGAGGGATTGACACGCGGCCAGTGGTGACGGAGCACGAAGCCAAATCGGTGAGTCAGGAGAGGACGTTTACCCGCGATCTGCGCGATGCTGAGGCTCTGAAACAGCAGTTGTGGCGGCTAAGCCAGGGAGTCAGTCGGCGGTTGAAGCGGGCCGGGCTGGCGGCGCAGACCGTGGCCATCAAGCTGCGGTACGCCGATTTTACCACACTGACGCGGCAGATGACTTTGATGACGCCCACGGATGATGAGCGAGTTATCTACCGCGCTGCCCTGGTCCTCCTCAGCCGCGTATGGCAGCGGGGGCAGCCAGTGCGCCTGTTGGGCGTGGCCGGGCGACGTCTGTGCCCGCCGGTGGGACAATTGTCCTTGTGGTGACTGTAGAGCAGAGGTAGGACGTCCCCCTGATCTCGCGGAGTTTAACACCGCGAGATCAGGGGGAGGGCTCTTGGTTGCGTTGGCAGTTGAGCCACGGAACACCACTGCCGCACGCTCTGGAACTGGTCCCGCGCCTCGCGCCGCGCCGTTCGATCACATTCTTCAAGATAGTGCCTGCCGAATGCTACACTTGTCAGCCACTCAGGCTGACGAGATTGATATTTCGCTGGGACCTCAGCATCAGTTTCAATTCGTCGGTCGGAATTCTGGTAGTTTAAGCCCAAGTGGTTCAGCTTGATAGCTGGGCCGCTTTTTTGTGCTTTCAATTCCTCGGTCGGAATTCTGGTGGTTTAGGTCGGCTGAGGGGCGGCATGAGGAGTTCAAATCAGGAGTTTCTGCCAAGCAGCGTCGGGATCGGGCGCGGCAGAAGGCAACTTACGACCTGCCGGTGCCGATTATCCACGCCATCCAGACCATCGCCAACCGTGAGAGGGTCAGCGCCAGCGGTCTTGTAGCTGTACTCTTATTACCGGGACTTAAGTCGCTGGACAGCGGGGAGATAGACCTGGCAGAGTATGCACACCCTTCCCGCTCTCCCCGCTTCGATTGTATCTTGAAAACCCCGGAAGAGGAGCTGAGCTTGGCGAACAATTTCTGGTAAACGCTGGCCTAGACGCCAGCGCTAGACACGCCAGGAAGCCCGTAGAGCCGCCTTTCCAAAAGCACACGTAGTTTTTGCACCCAAAAACGGCGCTCAGAAACGCTCTGAGTGAGAACCAGGTTATGAACAAAGAAGTGCATGGGGCCGGGGTTGTGCCTCCCGCGTCATACTACAAGCTATGCCACCAGGATGTCCAATGATGGTCTTTACCCTGGTCGTACCCTGCGACGGTAATCGCCCCCTAAAATCAACAACAGACGAGAAGAACCGGACTACGTAACCGTGTAAGAGAGTGATGTCGAGGATAGCAGCCGGGGGGGGTAAGTATGATTGAAATATTCATGCGCCGCAACAGATATTGTCGGAAAAACATGCGGAGATGTAGTGGATAGTCAACGCCAGAAGGTCGAATTTGAGATAACGTGAGTTAACGTGGTCTTTAATTGCGTTAACGGCGTTTAACTTAAATTTCGCATTTCCATAGAAACTTGGGGGGGTGTCTAATTTCGATAACGTGAGTTAACGTGGTCTCTAAGTTACGTTAACGGCGTTTAACTTGAAATTGGCTTCCGGGTAAACTGACTTCGCTTTTGCAATGCTCCTTGCCAGGCCGCTGCGCTTCCGTGCCTTACGGCCTTTGCGTCGGCCTCACACCGGCCTTACGCCGGGATGGGGGCATCCAGTCAGCGGCGGCTTGTGTTTGTCAAACGAAAAGTGACCCATCCGGAGGGCGTCCGTAGGGTCACTACAGGTTTAAGCCCCTCTTGGTCATAGCCCCAGCCGGGTTCTCGCGGCATTTCAATTCCTCGGTCGGAATTCTGGTGGTTTAAGCCCAAGTAGATTTATCCTCGTTCCCAAAGGCGATACGGTTTCAATTCCTCGGTCGGAATTCTGGTGGTTTAAGCTAGGCTGCCCGTTGTACTCTTGTGCCTCGGCGGTTAGTTTCAATTCCTCGGTCGGAATTCTGGTGGTTTAAGCGGGCACTCCTCCCTAGAGATGGTTCATCGCTATCTGGTTTCAATTCCTCGGTCGGAATTCTGGTGGTTTAAGCAGTAGCCGTACGATGTTCCTGATGAAGCGTATAGCCGGTTTCAATTCCTCGGTCGGAATTCTGGTGGTTTAAGCTGAATTTAGCAATCTTACGGCCCATTGATGCGTCCTGTTTCAATTCCTCGGTCGGAATTCTGGTGGTTTAAGCATTCTCCGCCAGAAGAGCTGGGGGAGGAATGATGTAGTTTCAATTCCTCGGTCGGAATTCTGGTGGTTTAAGCCAAACGACCGAATCCGGCAGCTTCTGGACGCTCCTGGTTTCAATTCCTCGGTCGGAATTCTGGTGGTTTAAGCCTTGCCAGAGGGGATAACCGCTCCACGAAGCAGAAGGTTTCAATTCCTCGGTCGGAATTCTGGTGGTTTAAGCCTGCGGGCGCTAACTACTTGGATAGGATTCGGGCAAGTTTCAATTCCTCGGTCGGAATTCTGGTGGTTTAAGCCTAGCCCGTATAAGCTACATGAGCTGGCAACAGATGTAGTTACAGTTAGGACACCTGTCCTCATACCCTAGCTTTCCTAATCTGTCCCGGCGAACAGTTCCGGGTGGTACTGGCGGGCAAGCTGAACATATTCTAGCACAACTCGCTTGCCCCGTCCAATCAGGCTGCTGATCTCCTCCGCGCTCAGCCTTTGCTTCAAGAGCATCAGCACCCGCCGGTAGTCCTGTAAGTAGCGCTCCACCGCCTTCAGGCTGTGCCCCGTCTCGCGACCAATGTCCGGCGGCTCCATGCCTTGCTCCCACAAGCGCACGATCTCCCGCTTGTGCGTCGGTCGGCAGCCCTGGTCCATGCGGTAGCCCTTCAGCGGCAGCAACTCGCCCGTCTCTTCCTCCCACTCCCGCGCATACTGCCGCGTCACCTCGTAGGATTTGTTCAAAATCACACTCAACTCGGCGACGGTCAGCAACCCACCCTGCGCCTCGGCGGCCTTCACCATCCGCGCCAGCCGCCGCTTGTCCCGCTCTTTGGCCGTCTCGCGCGTCTTCCCTCGCGGTGTCTTCTTCTCCGTGCGATCCCGCAGGTCGGCTTTGGTCACAAAGGGCAACTGCACCGTTACCGTCTTGTACTCTTCGGTCCGCTTCCCCGGCTCGGCCTTCTTCCCCTCATCGGCCGTACAGCTCCACACCAGCGTCCCGCTGCTCACCCGCTCTGTGGACGGGTAGAACTCCTCTATCAACTCCAGTACATCATCAACCAGCAGCTGCAGAATGCGCCGCCCACCCAGAAACCCGTACTCCGTCTCCAAAAGGTGCATCAGGGCGCTTTCGAAAGTCCGCTTCTCAATGCTGGCATAGGGATTCACCCGGCTCATCTCCTCGCCTCCCCCTTTTTTCCCTCCCCGGAAGGCTCTTGCCGGGCGCTGACCCGCGCTAATTCCTCTTCCAGCTTCTCCCGCCGGTGCGCTACCCCCATCGCCGCCTCGTACACCGCCAGGTACTCTTTCACCAACCGCACCGACGACTGGGTCAGGAAGGCTATCTCCTCTTCCGACCTCCCCTGCCGATGCAACACTACCACCCGCAAGAAAGTGCTCACGTAGCGTTTGATGGCCTGCGGCGAATGATGCAGCCAGCGGGCTATCTTGTCGTATCCCTCCCGGTCCAGCCACAACTCAATGACCTGCACCTTGTGCGTCTGCCCGCGTCCCACCCCCTTTACCACGCCCCGCGTCTGGACCAGGTGGCCCTCCGCTTTCAAAATCCTCACGTCGCGGCGAATGGTCCGCGCATCCACTTTGAGCACTCGGGCCAGGTCCTCCTGGGTCAGCACTCCACCCTGCTCCAGCGCCTCCTCCGTCAGCCGCAGAATCCGCCCCCGCCGCAGCCCCTCTGCTTTCTCCCGACGTTTTACCTCGGCATCTTCCGCCCCGGCATCCACCGTCAGCGTGATCTCCACCTTCTCCGTGTCCGCCAACGAGGGACCAAAGGGCGCTTTCAAGCTGGCCACCACCAACCTTATTTGGCCAGGGCGTACCGCCGATGACGGCACTCCACCTACCAACATCTCTTTGGCTGTGCTCAGTAACTCACGGGATACTCGGGGTGGGAAGTGAAACTCTTCCTGCAATACGTGGAGAAAAGCGGCCTCTGGCGTCTTCACCGCCAGCCGTTCTTGCGTGGTTGCTTTTGACACTTGTCTACCTCCTTAACCATCGTGGCTTGGGCTCCTTCCCTAATATTCTAGCCACTTGGGGGGTATGTGACAAGTGTCTCAATTTTCAATTCCTCGGTCGGAATTCTGGTGGTTTAAGCCAAGCGTGGGCAATGGAGACGGAACAACGTCCCCGCTGTTTCAATTCCTCGGTCGGAATTCTGGTGGTTTAAGCTCGGTGAGTACGAATTGCTCTCTGACAAAAAGAAACTGTTTCAATTCCTCGGTCGGAATTCTGGTGGTTTAAGCCCCTAAGAACGTGTACCGTGGAGTGTACACTGCAGTGGTTTCAATTCCTCGGTCGGAATTCTGGTGGTTTAAGCCAAGCACTCAA
>JACIWR010000180.1 GCA_014360845.1 Anaerolineae bacterium | reverse complement strand
TGTCATCAGCGCGCCCTTTGGCGGGTTGCTGGTGGACTTCGCAGTAAGTGCGACGCCCCTACGAGGTGCGTCGCACCTGTCGGTCCCCCATCTTCTCCAGCACCCAGACCAACTCGGCGCGCCACAGTGTCTCGTCCTCGCGCAGCGGCAGCCACACCCGCCGCCGCTCGACGTGCGCTCGCTGGCCCAAACGCCGCTGCAACACCTGGCGGTCCGCTCGTTCCAGCCCCTCAGCTTTGAGCACCAGCCGACCGTTCTCCGCGGTAATGGTCTGCACGCCCACCCGCCGGGCCAACACCTTCAGCCGCAGTTGATAGAGCAGGTTAGCTGCCGCTGCCGGCAGCGGACCGAAACGATCCACCAGTTCGCGTTCCAACTCGTCCACCTGCTCCATGCTCGTCACCCCGCCCAGCCGCCGGTACAGTCGCAGCCGCAGGTCGGGATCAGGGACGTATTCCTCAGGCAGGTAGGCGTCTAGCGGCAGAGTAATCTGCACCCCTGGGGCCAGAGGCTGCAAGAGGGCTTCTATCTCCCTCTCCCGCTCCATTGCTTCGCCCCGCAACTCGCGCACGGCCTGGGCCAGCAGGCGCGTGTACAGGTCAAAGCCGATGGCCGCGATATGACCGTGCTGACGGGTACCCAAGATGTCGCCCGCGCCCCTTATCTCCAGGTCACGCATGGCCAGACTGAAGCCCGCGCCCAACTCGCTGGCCTCCATGATGGTCTCCAACCGCTGACGGGCCGTCTCCGTCAACCGGCGCGGATGGTCATACAAAAGATAAGCATAAGCGCGCATCGCGCCGCGCCCCACCCGTCCCCGCAATTGATAAAGCTGAGCCAGACCAAAGCGGTCAGCGCGGTTGATGATGATGGTGTTGGCGTTGGGGATGTCCAGCCCGCTCTCGATAATGGAGGTGCAGACCAGAACATCGGTCTTGCCCGCGGCAAAATCGAGCATCACCCGCTCCAGCTCGGCCTCGTCCATCTGCCCGTGGGCGATGGCCAACCGCGCCTCGGGCACTATGCGTTGCAGGCGCTGCGCCATTTGATGAATACCCTGCACCCGATTGTGGACGAAGAACACCTGCCCGCCCCGGTCCAGCTCGCGCAAGATAGCTTTGCGGATCAAGGTTTCATCATACTGGCCCACGTGGGTTTTTATCGGCAATCGTTCCTCCGGTGGAGTGTCAATGGTACTCATGTCGCGCACCCCGGTCAGGGACATGTACAAAGTGCGCGGGATAGGGGTCGCAGTCATGGTCAACACGTCCACCTCGGTGCGCATTTGCTTGAGCCGCTCCTTGTGAGTGACCCCGAAACGCTGTTCCTCATCAATGATCAACAGACCCAGGTCCTTGAAAACCACGTCCCTGGAAAGCAGCCGGTGGGTGCCGATCACGATGTCCACCTGGCCCGTCTTGAGTCTCTCCAGAATATCGTGCTGCTCCCGCCGCGAGCGAAAACGGGAGAGCATCTCCACTTCCACCGGGAACGGCTTGAGCCGTTGACGAAAGGTCTCGTAATGCTGCTGGGCCAGCACCGTTGTGGGCACCAGGACGGCGACTTGCTTGCCGTCCATCACCGCCTTGAAGGCCGCGCGCAGGGCGACCTCTGTCTTGCCGTAGCCCACATCACCGCAGATGAGGCGATCCATGGGACGCGGCTTCTCCATGTCTCTCTTCACCTGTTCGATGGCTTTGAGCTGGTCTTCCGTTTCGATGTAGGGGAAAGCGGCTTCCAGTTCGGCCTGCCAGAGGGTATCGGGACTGAAAGCATGCCCCGGGATCACCTCGCGGGCGGAGTAGAGTTCCAGCAGCTCTTTTGCAATGTCTTCGACGGCGCGCTTGGCCCGCGCCTTGATCCGGGCCCAATCCGCCGTGCCCAGGCGATGCAGCGCCGGCGGGCGATCGCTGGTGCCGATGTAACGGCTGATACGGTCGGCGTGGTGAATGGGGACGTATAGCTTATCTGCGCCAGCGTAATCCACCTGCAGGTATTCGCGCTCCGCCCCCTCAATCTTCAGGCGCACCATGCCACGAAAAATGCCGATGCCGTGCTCCACATGCACCACGTAATCGCCGGGCTCGATGTCGGCGAAAAAGGTCTCCGGGGAGACCGGTCGCCGCCACACCCGGCGGGGCTCCGGACGCGACCAGCCGAAGATCTCCGCGTCGGTGAGGAGGGAACAGAGCACCGGGCCTCTCCCCTCCTCCGCCTCTTTGAGCACAAAGCCCTCAGCCAGAGTCCCCTGCACCATGGTCAGGCTGCGCAAAGGGGGAAGCTGTTTCACCTCCTCTTGGGGCCGGATCGAGTCCCAGCGATCGCTCCACAGGTCGGCCAGGCGCTGGGCCTGACGACTGACCACGATCACCCGCTGCCCGGCGGCGCGCATTTGATGCAACGCCTCCAGCACCCGCCGAAGCTGCCCACCGTAGCGCGGTCCGGGCACAAAGGCCGCGCCCAAGGGGTGAACCCAATCAGGCCCCACATCATCGTAACCCAGGGTCAGGGGACGGCGGTCTTCTAACACCTCCCGCAGCTCATCCCAGGTGAAGTAAGGAATGGTGAAATCGGGAGAGAGCTCGCCAGCGTTGATCAGGTCACGGCGCATGGTCACCACCTGTTCCTCCAGGTCGGCCACGGCCGTCTCTAGCTCAATCCAGTCATCCACGATGAGCAAGCCCTCTGGCGGCAGGAAGTCCACCAGGTTACCGGGATGGGAGTAAAGATAAGGCACGTAGAACTCGATCCCCTTGAAACGGCGGCCATCGGCCAGGGCCTGACAATCGGCCCGAAACTCGGCGGCGGCTGGAGCGTGCAGGTTGCCGATGTCCAGCGCCGCCAGTTGCTCCGCCGCTCGTGGCCCGTGGCGCGGCAAAGCCTCACAGGCTGGCGTCAGAGTGAATTCCGTTATCTTCTCCCGCGAGCGCTGGGTGGCCGGGTCGAAAAGCCGCAGGGAGTCAATCTCCTCGCCGAAAAGCTCGATGCGCACCGGCAAGGGGCTGGCCGGAGGGAACACGTCCACGATGCCCCCGCGCCGGCTGAAGGTGCCCGGCTCCTCCACCACGCTGACCGGCTCGTAGCCCAGCGCCACCCAGCGGGCCAAAGTCTTCTCCAGGGGGATAATCTGCCCCTGGCGCAACACCTGAACGCCGAGCCGGAACTGGCGCAGAGGTAAAGTCTTCTGCATCAACGCGCGGGCGGAGGTGATGATAATCGGCTGGGGGGCCGTGGTCAGGGCCACCAGAGCCGCCAGTCGCTCGCGGATGGTCTCCGCCGCCCAGGGGATGCGCTCATACGGCAGCGCGTCCGGTTCGCTGAAACGCAGCACCATCGCCGGCTGCTCCGACCAGAGCTGCAACTGGCTGTGCAATTGCGTCGCCTGCTCTGTGCGGGCCGTGACGACGAGCAGAGGCCGTGCCAGGTCGCGTTGCAAGGCAGCGATGAGAAAGGGACGGGCCGCGCGCAGCAGGGCCAGCGGGGTCGCCTCTGGCGACCAGGACTGATCCGCATCCCCGGCGTTCCCCTCGCCCAGGGCCTGGAGTAGCTCGCGATAAGCGGGTATTTCGTTAAGCAGGGATAGCAATCCCGATAGGTTCACGTATCTCTCCGATCAACCTGTAGAAGAGTTCGCGCTCAGTTGAACGCATTCATCGCCGCCTCAATGCCCTCTCGCAGAAAGCACTCGATGGCGGCGACAGCCCGCTCGAAGGTCAGCTCCATCTCCGCTCGCTCATCGGCGGTGAAATCGCTGAGCACATAATCCACGGGGTCCATCGAGCCCGGCGGGCGGCCAATGCCCAATCGCAGGCGGGGAAAATCCTCGGTGCCCAGATGCTGAATGATCGAACGCATCCCCCGATGGCCGCCGGCCCCACCGCCGGGCCGCAGGCGAATCTTGCCCAGGGGCAAATCCAGGTCATCATAGACAACCAGAATATCTTCCGGCGCAACCTTGTAGAAACGGGCGAGTTGTCCGACCGCCTCACCACTGGCGTTCATGAAAGTCTGGGGCTTGACCAGTAACACGCGACGTCCGGCGATATTCCCCTGTGCCACCCGCGCCCGGGCCTGCCGCCGGGTGAAACTCAGCCCGTGAGCTGCCGCCAGACGGTCCAGGCACTGAAACCCGGCGTTATGCCGGTTGTCGGCATACTCCCGTCCGGGGTTGCCCAAACCCACGATGAGCGTCAACGGTGCGGTGCGATGCGGTGAAAGCATTGCAGTCATGAAAACACATCCTGTTTTCAGGCTTGGTAGCGCCCCACTGAACCGTGGACGTTTCAATTTCGCCACAGAAACACACAGATTTCCACAGAAAGTTTGGGGTGGTTCAGAACGGGTTGACCCTTTAATCGGGCCATATGCTGTCACGAATGTTGGAACGAATAAACGAACGATCAGCATCGCGGTCCATTCGTTTATTCGTTGGATATTCGTTGACAGAGAAGTCGCCCAAGCCCAAAAACGCACGGAAAAACGATGGGGGCTGATTTACCCACTGGATCTGGGCACAAGGCGGAGCTATTTTCTCTTGAGAATTTTTTCAGGGCTTCAAAAGTGTAAGCCTATTTCCGCCAGAATGAGGAACCATCCCGAAAGTTTCAATTTCTGTGCGGTTCTGTGTGATTCTATGGCCGGAAAAGCACCTCCACGATTAAGCTACCTCAGGCTTCAGAAGTCTGGTTATTTCCATTCCAGCCGCCGTGTTGGCGACCGGACGATTTGATATGGTACATCATGGTGCAAGGAAAGTCAAATGGCTGTGATTTCAGGACCGTAGGGGGAGCCGCACCGCCGTGAAACAGGCGGTGCCGGTTGTGGGGGGAAGAGAGCTTTACCCGCTGGTCTGGCTCGGGCAAGTTTTCTGTCAACGAATGTCCAACGAATAAACGAATAGATTTGCGGTCATGGTCATTCGTTTATTCGTTCCATCATTCGTTGGCGGAGACCGAAATACAACCCGCTTCGGTCCTGAACCTTGCGCCTGTTGTAGGGGTATGATATAATACGTGTGCTCTCAAGGGATGATTCCAAATTGGGTAACACTTCAAGCTGCCCGGCAACTGAAGTGGCCGGCCCTCGCCGACCGTTCCGAGCGCCGTGCGGCACGAAGCGGGGGTAAGTCTGCTCAGCACGCCAAGTCCGCTCGAGCTCCCCGCACCGACCATCAATCCGCGGAAAGGAGACCCCAACAAGATGGCACTGGACATTGACATCCGAGATCTGAAACGAGTGAGTGTAATCACCATCAAAGGCCGGGTGGACAGCAGCAACGCGCCAGAACTGGCGAGCGCCTTTCAGAGCTTAACCGACAGAGGCCGCTACCGCCTGGTAGCTGACCTCGGCGGGTTGGAATACATCAGTAGTGCGGGGTTACGCATTCTTGTATCCACCCTCAAAACCTGCCGACGTTACAATCGCGGCGACTTGCGCTTGAGCAATATACCACCCCGCATCGCCGAGATTCTCGACCTGGCCGGCATGACCCCCCTGTTCAAGATATTCGACGACACTGTGGGGGCCGTGGGTAGTTTCTAAGCCAACTAGCCACCAGACCCACAGAGGCCGCTTGCCCTTATCCCAGACCATCTAACGGGAGAAAGGTGGTTGCGCTTATTCTCTCATGAATAACGGCAGCTACCGCGCTGCTCCAGCTCATGCCTGACCCACCTCAGCCCGCCTGGCCAGGGAAAAGGACAGCGGCCTTTTTGTGACAGCAAGAAATTCAGGAGCATTACAGCTCATGCCTGATGAATGCCATCTCACCGTGCCCAGCCGTCTTGACCAGCTAACCACCATCAGCGAGTTCGTGGCTCAAGCCAGCCAGCAAGCACGGCTGGACGAACGGACCACATTTCACATCCAAATGGCTGTGGACGAGGCCTGCACCAACGTCATTCAACACGCCTATCAGGGCACAGAAGGCGGGGAGATAATCCTCACCTGCCGCTGGACGGAGGACACGTTTATCGTCACCGTCCAGGATCATGGTCGCCCCTTCGATCCCTCGGCCATCCCCCCACCGGACCTGAGCACGGACCTGGAGCAACGTCGCGAGGGGGGACTGGGTTTGTACTTCATGCGCCGCCTGATGGATGAAGTGCGCTTCGAGTTCGACGCCGAGAAGGGCAATACGGTGACCATGATCAAACACATCACGCCCTCCTCCCAGAACGAGCACCCTTAGAAAGTGCCTCGACCTCTTTCATTATCCAAAGCCGCCCGGCATCCGGCAGATCACAGACTCGCCGAGAACAGACAAGAGGTTTTCACCGGAGTCCAGCAGGGATACCATGAAGCAACCTTGGGACAAACGTTCTCTACTCTTCCACCTGTATAACGCGGGCATCGGCCTGGTCGGGATCGGCACCCTGGTCATGCTATCCCAACAGGTCTCATGGCCGCAGATAGGCTTCCCCCTGGCCTTCTTCACCCTCTTCTCGGTGATCATCAAACGGGCCGGATTCCACGTCGCGCCCAATGTGACCCACAGCCTGGTGGGGATGATAGACCTGGCCGCCCTGCTGCTCTTCGGCCCTGTAGTTGGTGGCCTGGTAGCCCTGCTCAGCGAAGTAGCCTATCTGCTGCTCCGCGCCTTCCGCCATCAAGAGCGCCCCTGGTCGGCAACCCTGGAAGCCTCGCTGTTCAACGCCGGACTCAAGGCCATCATGGCCCTGGTATCCGGCTGGCTCTACGTTCAAGTGGGCGGAGGCGAGCTGCAAGAATTCGAACCCAGGGACATACTGCCCCTCTTGAGCCTGTTCACCACCTGGTTCGCTCTGGATCACCTCGGCTGGGGTCTCCGCGAAGCCCTCAAAGGCGGCTTACAGCAGATGTGGACTTTCCTGCGCACGGTATGGACCACGTCCCTGCTGGTCGAGCTCTTCCCCCTGCCCATGACGGTCATCATTGTCTTCGTCTACAACCAGGGCAATTGGCTGGTCTTCCTGATTCTCTCCGCGGGCATCGTGGCCGTGGCCACAG
The DNA here is from genome assembly GCA_014360845.1 of Anaerolineae bacterium. Taxonomy (GTDB): domain Bacteria; phylum Chloroflexota; class Anaerolineae; order JACIWR01; family JACIWR01; genus JACIWR01. The sequence goes on along the minus strand of JACIWR010000180.1, from coordinate 1,977 downwards.
TGGTCCAGCGCCTGGCCGATACCTGGCAGCAGGTGCAACGCCGTCTGGCCGAGTTGACTACGCTGAGCGAGACGGGGCAGGCCATCGCTCACGCGCGATTGGATGTGGATCAACTGTGCGAGTTGATTTACCAGCAGGCCAGTCAGATCGTGGACACCTCGTCCTTTCATCTGGGACTGTTCGAGGACGACGCCTATACCTTGAAAATATGGATCCGCGACAACGTCCGCCAGCCCAGCCAAACCTTCCCCTGGGCCGCCGACGAGGGTATCATCGGCTGGATGCGCCGCTCCAAACAACCGCTGCTGGTGCGCGACTTTCAACGGGAGATGGAATCGTTGCCCGCACGCCCGCGCTATCACAGCAAGCATCCCCCCCGCTCCGCCGTCTTCGTCCCCCTCATCGCCGGTGACGAGGTCATCGGCACGATGTCTATCCAAAGCCATATCCCCGCCGCCTTCAGCGAGGATGACCTGCGCCTGCTTTCGGTCATAGCCAACGAAGCGGCGATGGCCATCGAAAAAGCCCGCCTGTACACCACCGCCCAACGCCGGGCCCGCCAACTGACCCTCATCGGCGATGTGAGCCGCAAGGTGGCCGCCATCCTTGAACTGGAAGAGCTTTTCACCCAGGTCGTACATCTCATCCAGGAAACCTTCGCCTACGACCACGTGGGCATTTTCACCCTCGATCCACAAAGCGAGACCCTCTCCTTCCAGGCCAGCACCCACCCCGAACTGGGGCAGGAATGCATGAACATCAAACTGGGCGAAGGCATCATTGGCTGGGTAGCCCAAACCGGACAGCCCCTGCTGGTGAACGATGTCAGCCAGGAAGCCCGCTTTCACTACGACCGCATCTGGCCGCAGACCCAGGCCGAATTGGCCGTCCCCCTTAAGGTCGAGGACCGGGTGTTAGGCGTGCTCGACGTGCAGAGCAACCAGACCGAGGCCTTCACCGATGATGACCTCTTCATCCTCCAGACCCTGGCCGCCCAGGTGGCGATAGCCATCGAAGACGCCCGCCTCTACGCCGCGCAACAAGAAGAAGCCTGGTTCACCACTGCCCTGCTGCAAGTCGCCGAGGCCACCAGCAAGTTATCCAATCTGGAAGACGTGCTGACCACCGTGGTCCGCCTGACCCCGCTCCTGGTCGGCGTGGACCGCTGTAGCCTTTTCCTGTGGGACAACCACACCCAGGCATTTCTCCCCGCCCAGGCATACGGCCTTACCCGCGAACAACAGGAACTGTTCTCCACCCTGCGCTTCACCCCCGGCCAGGTCCTGGCCCTGGACGAGGTCCGCCTGACCAAAGCACCGCGCGTGTTCACCGGTGACGAATTAACATCGGCCATGCCAGCAGACCTCATCGCCGCCTTTGGTTTCCACCAGGTCCTCGTCCTGCCCCTCCTGGCCCGGGGACAGGTGGTAGGCGTCATGTTGGCCGACTACACCCAGGGCGCCGCGGCTTTCAACGAGCGCAAAAGAGCTCTCATCACCGGCATTGCCAATCAGGCAGCCATCGCCATCGAAAACGCCCAGCTCTACGCCGCTCTGCAAGAAGAAGCCTACGTCTCCAACGCCCTGCTGCAGGTCGCCGAGGCCGTAGGCAGCCTGACCAACCTGGACGACATCTTGAGCACCGTGGTGCGCATCACCCCCATATTGGCCGGCGTGGAACGCTGTACCATTTTCCTGTGGGACAGTGAAAAGGGCCTATGCCTGCCAGCGCAGGAATACGGCCTCTCCGAGGGCCAGCAGGACTGGTTCTGGAACTACGCCCTCGGCCCAGACGAGCCGCTCATGCGCGAGCTGTTAGCCGGCCGTCCGGCGGTCAGCGTACCAGACCCGGACAATCACTGGTTGTTGAAGGACGTCACCCCCGTGCCCGGTTCCTTCCCCATTCTGGCACTGCCCTTAAACGCCAAGGGGAAGTTCCTGGGAGCCATGCTGGTGGATTACGTGGGAGCCCCTGAGC
>JACIWR010000018.1 GCA_014360845.1 Anaerolineae bacterium | reverse complement strand
ACAGGGGCCACCTTTCAGCGATCTGATGGGATTGTGGATGTAAATGTCGAGCTGTGCGTCGGCTGTGGCTATTGTGTGGTAGCCTGTCCGTATAAGGCTCGCACCATCTTATCCGGTTACAGCCTGGGTGCTGAGGTAGCACTCTTGCCTCAAGAGATAGAGACAGCCCTCCTCGAAAGCGGTCGTAATGGTGTAGCCACTAAGTGCAATTTCTGTATCTCGCGCGTCGAGAGGGGACTGGCTCAGGGGTTGAAGCCGGGGGTGGATCCTGAGGCATCTCCGGCCTGTGTGATCGCATGTAGCACTAAAACGATGTACTTCGGTGATCTGGATAACCCCGAGAGCGAGGTGTCGCGGTTGATACGGGAGAACAAAACGGCCCGGATGCAGGAGGAGTTGGGGACCGGGCCCGCTGTTTACTACATCGTAGGAGCGTTGGGCGCAGGGGATGGAACTGATCCGACCGGCTAAGCAAAAGGTGTGGGGATGGCCTGGCGTCGCCAACTTTGCCCTGGGAGGGGCAGGGGCTGGCTCATATCTGCTGGCCGAGCTGGCGGCAGCCCTCCTGCAGGGAGGAGGCGATCCGGCAAGGCTGATGGTCTTCAGACTGGTGGGGCCGATACTTGTCGGTCTGGGGTTCCTTGTCCTCGCTGTGGAGACCGACCACCCCTTGCGGGGCCGGTATCTGCTGCGCCACCTGCACCGCTCGTGGATGTCCCGCGAGAGCTTGGCTGGTCTCATTTTTACCCTGACCGCTTTCCTGAGCTGGCTTTTCCCCCACCAGGTGTTGGAGGGAATGGCGGCGGTGGCGGCGCTGGGGTTGCTTATCAGCCACGGGTTCATCCTCTACCGGGCCGTCGCCGTGGCGGCGTGGAACGTCCCACTTATGCCGGCGCTCTTTGTGACCTCGGGGCTGGCGATGGGAGGTGGACTGCTTTTGCTGATAACATCAAATGGGCCGGACTTCGGGCTGGCGGCGATGGTGTTAGCCTCCGTTGTGTCCGATCTGGCTGCCTGGTTTCTCTATCTGTACGGCCCGCGCTCCGCTTCGTTCCGGCAGGCGACATCAGGACTCCGCCGTCCTGCCATGCTCTTCTTCACCGTCGGTGTGGGGCATCTGCTTCCGGCGACACTGCTGACTTTGTCCCTGACAGGACTGTGGGGGAAGGAGCGGTATCTCGGGAATATGGTAGCTGGCTTCTGCGCTCTCGCTGGAGGTGTGGGGCAGAAGACGGGTATCACGTTAAAGGCAGGGTATCTGAGGAGCATCCGGATGGAGGGGTTGCAAAGTGACGCAGAGGGCAGAGGACCTGTCTTTCCCTTCTGGCTGCCTCCTATCGGCAATGGAGGCGAGTCGGATGGGGCGTGAGAACTTCAAGGTTGGAGAAGGACGGCCCCGGAATACTCGTTGGCCTTCTTACGGTTTCCTGGCGAAACGCTGGATGCGATTCTGGATGCGGTACGCTGGCCTGGACTGGTTTGGTCGAGTCGCCACGCGTCTCGCGATCTGGGCCGCGCCCCCGCACAAGGCGCGGGTCGTGCTGGCAAGGATGAATCCCAGGGGGTACATCGCCCCCAGTGTGACGATCTATCATTCCGACTTGCGAATGGGGCGACATGTCTTTGTGGACGAGCGGGTGGTGATCTTTCAGAGGGAAGGCGGGGGACCGGTGGAGCTGGGGGACCAGGTCTGTATCTACAGAGATGTAATCCTGGAAACCGGCTATGGAGGCAGCCTGACCATCGAGGCCAGGGCGAGCATCCATCCCCGATGCCAGATCAACGCCTACAAGGTGCCAATCCGGATTGGGGCGGACGTGATGATCGCGCCCAACTGTGCTCTTTATCCTTACGATCACGGCACCGTGCCGGGCAGACCGATTATGGAGCAAGCACTGGTCTCCAAAGGGGAGATCATCATTGATGACGGTGCCTGGTTAGGAGTGGGAGTGATTGTCCTAGGCGGGGTACGGATCGGCAAGGGGGCGGTGATCGGGGCAGGGGCCGTTGTCACGCAAGACGTGCCGGATGGGGCTGTGGCAGTGGGAGTGCCGGCCCGAGTAGTTAAGATGCGCAATGCTGTGGGAGGAAAAGATGCACGGTGAAGTCCGACCACTGGTTACGATCGGAATACCCACCTACAAGCGGGCGGACTCTTATCTGAGGCTGGCCCTGGAGAGCGCGCTGGCGCAGACCTATCCTGAGATCGAGGTCATCGTCTCCGACAACTGCTCGCCCGATCACACCCAGGAGGTGGTGCGTTCCTTCTCCGATCTGCGCCTTCGGTACTTCAGGCAGAAGGAGAACATTGGCCCGAACAACAACTTCAACTTCTGCCTGGAGCAAGCGCGGGGCGACTACTTCCTGCTACTCCAGGACGACGATCAGATTGATTCCGACTTCGTCGCCACCTGTATGGAGGCCGCCAATTACGCTACCGATGTCGGTATCATCCGCACCGGGACCCGCGTTATTGATGAAGAGGGAAATATTCTCTGGGAGAAGCCCAATCGAGTGGGTGGCCTCTCCACGACGGAGTTTTTCCGAGGGTGGTTCCGAGGAAAGACCTCCCCGTACCTCTGCAGCACCATCTTCAACACCCGGCGGCTGAAGGAAATAGGGGGGTTCAGGTCCCCCAACAACCTCTTCCAAGATGTCACCGCAGAATTCCAGTTGGCAGCGCGGTTCGGTCGAGTAGATGTTTTAGATGTAAAGGCCAGCTTCCGGAAGCACGGCTCAGAGATGACCTTCTCCGCCAAAGTTCATCACTGGTGTGAGGATTCCCGTTACCTGCTCGATTTGATGTGCGAGCTGGTTGGAGAAGAAGACGCTCTTGTGATCCGGAGAGAGGGCAGGCTCTTCTTCTCCCGATTCAACTACAACCTGGCTCGAGGGATTCCGTCGCCTCTGGAGCGGTGGGCGACGTACTGGATGATCTACCGGACGTTTGATTATCAGTATCCGCCCTTCTACTTCTATGTATATCGGAAAAATCTGCGAAAGGCGCGGCGAGCAGCTCGGCGTGTCAAGCGGTTCCTGTACACCCTTGTCTCACCCGCTTCACCCTCGGTCTGAATGAAGAAAGAACAAGAGGAAAAGCCGTTATGCTGGAGGGATATGACATCATCTACTTTGCCCCCAACACCTGGGAAGGACTGTGGAGGACACGACATCAGTTCATGTCCATGTTCGCCCAGAAAAATCGGGTACTCTTCGTGGAGGGAAGAACTAGTCTGCACAAGGTTGTAGATCAGTTCCGCCAAGGTACCCTCCGGCCCTCCGATTTGCGCCGGCCAGTTGTTCAGGAGGTGATAAGCAACCTGTTTGTGTTTCGCTATCCACTGTGGGCCCCCATTAGTGGGCATTTTCCCTTGCGACAAATCACAGCAGGCATCCGGAGGTGGTATCTCCGCCACGTGCTGCAGAAGCTAGGGTTCTCACGCCCCATTGTTTGGTTGCACAGACCAAGCATGGTGGATCTTATCAACGACATCCCTTCGCCGCGGCTGCTCCTCTACCACGTAGTAGACGAGTACGCCGCCTATGGGAGCGTGACGCCGGAGAAACGTCGCCGAATCGAGACGCAAGAGCGAGAGATGGCAGCCCGCGTAGACGGGGTGATTGTGGTATCGAAGCATTTGTACGAGTCGAAGCGACAGCTTAATCCTAACACGTTTCTGATCCCAAACGGCGCCAATTACCAAGCGTACTCCGCCGCCCTCTCCGATCCCAGGGTGCCCGAGAGCCTGCAGTCCATCCCCCGCCCCCGGCTGGGGTATGCGGGACTGATCTCCGGGAATATTGATCTGGAAATGCTCCGGAATCTGGCCTTGGAACATCCCGAGTGGTCCCTCATCCTGGTGGGGGATGTGAGGGTCTCCAAACAAATGCAAGCCTGGGAAGCATTGCTGGCACAGCCCAACGTGTACTACTTGGGACAAGTTGAAGGGGCGCAGGTGCCGCACTATGTGAAAGGCTTCGATGTGGGATTGATGCCTTACGTGCTCAATCGTCAGGTTCGGAATTCGTGCCCGCTAAAACTCTACGATTACCTGGCTGCCGGGATACCCATTGCCTCGGTGAATGTGCCCGCTGTGCGTGAATTCGGTCAGTACATCCATCTGGCCCGCCGGCCAACCGACTTTGTCCAGGCCGTGCAAGAGGCGCTCGCCGACAACTCGCCAGAACGGTTCCGCGCGCGGAGGGAGCTGGCGGCTCAACACAGTTGGGAGGCCCGGATCGAGCAAGTCTCAGAAACCATCGAGACCCTGTTGGCTTCAAAGGGCAGCCAAGCTACGGATGGTGAGGCATGAGAATCGCTTTCCTGGTGAACCATTTCCCCACCATATCGGAAACATTTGTACTGAATCAGATCACCGGCCTGCTGGACCGAGGGCATGAAGTTGTGATCTACGCCAAAAGCCCAGGGAAGCATCCAATTATCCATGGGGATGTGGAAAAACACTGTCTACTGGATCGAACTATCTATTACCGTGCCACTGCAAAACGCGCGCCGAAGAACAAATTTGTGCGCCTTGTAAAGGCAGCAGGCATCGTGGCTCACTATCTTCCCACCAAGCCAGGCTCTGTCTTGAGGGCCCTTAACATCTTCAGATTTGGAAAGCGGGCCCTCTCGCTCGATATTCTCTACAAAATCGCCCCGTTCCTTGGAGTGGATTGTTACGACATCATTCACTGCCATTTCGGGCCCAATGGCAACCTGGCTGCCTTGTTGAAGATGGTAGGTGCGATCAGAGGGAAGATCGTGACCACCTTCCACGGCGAGGCGAGCTACACAGGGAGGAAGAGATACAAGAAAGGGTTTGGTCTCCTGTTCGAGCACGGGGATCTAATCATGCCCATAAGCGAGAAGGAGAAAGAGGCTCTCATACGACTAGGATGCGCCCCCCGAAAGATCGTGGTCCACAGGATGGGCATAGACCTGGATCGGTTCACCTTCACCCCCCGCTTGCCACGGGAGAACGGAGAAGTACACCTTCTCACCGTCGCCCGTCTTGTGGAAAAGAAGGGAGTGGAATACGGCATCCAGGCGGTGGCAAATCTGCTAGAGCGGCACCCCGGCATCACATACAGGATTGTCGGTGACGGGCCACTGCGGGATAGGCTGACAGCCCTGATCAAGCGGCTAGGCGTCAGTGAAAGAATCCAGCTCCTCGGCTGGAAGCCGCAGGAGCTGGTGATGGAGTTCTTCAGGTGGGCCGACATCCTCCTGGCTCCAAGTGTGACCTCCCAGGATGGTGATCAAGAAGGAATACCCGTTGTGCTAATGGAAGCAATGGCTCAGGGCATACCTGTCATAAGTACCTGGCACGCTGGGATCCCCGAACTAGTTCAGGACGGACATTCTGGTTTCCTTGTCCCAGAGCGCGACGCGGATGCGCTGGAGGAAAAACTTGAGCACCTTGTTACACACCCAGAGAGATGGTTGACAATAGGCAAAGCCGGCAGAGAATCTGTGCAAGAGCATCATGACATTGATAAACTAAATGATCGGCTAGTGCAATTATATAAGCAATTGCTAGATGGGGATATACCGTAAAGCCATGGTTGAGCAAGAAGCTTGCCAACGGATACCGAAGCAAATAAAACCCTGGGTAGCAGCAGGCCTTGGTCTACTGATGACAATGATGTTATGGCAGCTCGCGTTAGCCTCCGGACCACTGCAAGGTGGCCAGCACATTGGTTTGGTATCCACAACCATAGACCGTCTAATTGTAGAAGCCGGCAAACTGAGCAGTGTTTCAGAGACAGTACGCCTAGCTTGGGAGGGCCAGATAGACGAAGCCTATCTGGTGCTATTCGCAGGGGGTTCACAGGGCAAACATAGTATTTATGTAAATGGTCAGCGTGTAGCCAGCGCGCCTGTTCAACTTCCCAACGAGCTTGATCAGACCACATCGTTAATCGAGATTCCCATCCCACCAGACCTCCTAGTCAACGGCGAGAACGTGATCATGCTGACCAATGACGCCGATATCAACGACGGATGGACCGCGACCGATGTGCATATTGAAATCCACGGACTCCTTAATGGCCCTCCAGTGACCTCTCTGGAAACTCCTTTAACCAGCCCACCCCTTGCGGGTATGGAAGTAATGACCACTATATCAGGCGCAGTAGCCTTGACCAGTACTTATGAACTGGCACAAGGAAGAGTAATTACTCAGGTGGTGTGGTATCAGATTCCGATGAGCTACACAGTAAGTGTCTCTGTTCCCCTCGTGATCGCGTTACACGGCATGGGAGGCACAGGTGAATGGATAAGGGACTATTTAGCCGAAGAAGCCAACAACCGGGGCTGGTTGCTAGCCGCGCCGGATATGCATGGACACTACTACATCAACCACGGCAGATATGCCTTAGGGTGGGTAGGAGCCCAGCATGATGTAATTGATACCATAGAGTATATGGCTTCCCACTATTCGGTGGACCCCCACCGTATCTACGTCGTCGGCGGCTCGATGGGAGGGCAGGCAACGGCAATGATGAGCGCCAAGTACCCCGACCTATTCGCCGCCGCTGTCCCCTGGAAGCCGATCACGGATCTGAGCGACTGGTACTACGAGGTGGAGGCTCTGGGCGACCCGTATGGGGACCTCAGACAGGTCCGGAAGGAAACGGGAGGGACTTCTGCCGGCACAACTCCTTCGGAGGCCCCATTTGAGTACCAGCGCCGCTCACCAATGGAGCTGCCACAAAACAGTCGGTTGATGCCGCTCAAGATGTGGCACGATGTGGATGACGGATACGTATACATCCACCACTCCCGCGACCTGCGGGATGCCATTAACGGATGGGCGCCTCCCGTGCCAGTCTTGTTGATCGAGGTGTCGTCTGAAGCGAACGACTGTCCTCCCGATGATCAGGGCAGGGATCTGGAACACTGCTATAATCCTGATCCATCAGACATTTTCGATTTCCTGACTGGTTTCACTTTGGATACAGATCCTCAGGTTTCGGTGAGCCTGCGCACCGATGAATCCAAGCCTTATTACTGGCTGAACGTTTCTCAGACAGGAGGTGAGCACTGGTCCGAGGTCCAGGCTGCGTACAGCCTGGCTAATCATACCATATCGACCACTATCTCGGATACTCAGCCACTAACGCTGGCCTTCAATCTCGGTTCGACAGCTATGTCTGGCCCAGGGGGGACGAGCCGGCCTGGAATGGGGCTGCCACAGACGACTTATCTCATCAGCGGGGGAGGCAACTACAGATTAGAAGTCTACACAACCGGTTATTTAACCGTACCTATAACAATGACAGGCCAGCTCAGTCTGACCATCTCTGCTATAGAAATTGACCTCTCGGTCTATCCAGACATCATGCCGGGTTGGCAGGTTGCGACTGCGACAGTCACAGCTACGGTACGGGATCAACTGGGTAACCCTGTGCCTGAAGGTACGCCGATCGAACTCTCCACCACTGAAGGCCGTTTTTCTAATGGAAGCCCAAGCCTTGTGACAGCGACCACCGCAGGCAGGGTTACCACAACTCTGACGCTGGAACCTAGCGCCACCGATCAGGCAAACCTAATTGCTAACGTGGAAAACGTAACCGGCTCGGCCTCGATTGACATTATTCATCCAGGCTTGATGGTGGCAGTTGAGCCAAACCACCACATAATCCATAGCGGGCAAATAGTGACTCTTACCTATCAGGTTACGAACACAGGCGATACCACTCTTACTGATTTGGTAGTGACGGACGACAATGGCACACCGGAGAACAGCGCTGATGATCTCACGATCTGTACAGACATCACCCTGACCGCAAGCGCAACAGCGACCTGCACTCGCAGTATAGCGCCAACTCAAACCCTCACCATCACAGCCACCACTGAGGGACAAGATCCTTTAGGCAATATTTGGACCGACAGCGACGTGACAACCGTGGAAGTAAGGCCATGGAACGTCTATCTTCCACTAATCCTCTCGGAAACCACGAGTTCCGTGCCGTAGCAAAGCGGTTCAAATGGTCATCCAGAAACCATGAAACCCTACACCGTACACGAATAGCAGCGATCTCCGTATAGCATCGAGCAACAAGATTAAGCACTTCGGTGCAGGAAGGAAGGTAAAAAAATGTCCTTAGAAGATATTCTGATCTACTGGCGCGTCGTCTGGAAACGAATCTGGTTGATCGGGCTACTTGTCGGCTCTACAATCGGCACCATGCTCTTGATGATGTACACGGCTGAGCCGGTGTACGTAGCGTCGGTCCGTTTCCAGGTTCGGACCCCCCCCTCATCCGATGTGACCCTGTACAGCGGGTTCAGGGCCCCCTCGGCTCAGGAAGAGATCGCCTATACCCGAGCCGAGTTCATCGACGTTCTCACCAGCTTGGCTGTTGCGTGGGACGTAGTAGAACAGTTGGGGGTAGATCTGCAGGGTGAAGAGCTGCACGAAAGGATCACGGTGGAGGATATCGCCAATTCCACACTGACGAAAGTCTCCGTCTCGGCCGATGATCCACAACTAGCCGCCGATCTGGTTAACAAACTGATCGAAGTGGCCCTTCAGCGCTACGGCCAGATTCGAGCACAACCAACTACGATGGCCCGCCAATTCATCCAACAACAATTGGAAGTCGTGGGGAAGGACCTGGATCAGGCAGAGCAGGATCTGGTTATGTTTCAGGTGGAGCATAAAATCGGCGTCCTTGACACCTTGATCTCCTCCCAACAGTCTTTGATTCGCTCACTCAATTTGGAACGCGATCAGGCAATGGCGGAGGGCAGAACAGAAGCCGCGGCCGCTTACGACCGGTTGATCGCCCAGCGAGAGGCGGAGTTGCAAGAGCAGATCCGATTGAGCACAACCTACTCCGACCTAGTGAGAAGAGTCAACCAACTTCAAGCGACTTACAATCTGCTTTTGGAAAAAGAGACCGAGGCCACGCTTAAGGAGAACGAGATATTGAGCGTGAGTTTCATTCAGGTGACCGGAGAAGCGCGTGTTCCCACGAAGCCCAAGCCGCCAATCCGCTGGAGCATTGTGGCATTAGGTGGGGTTGTCAGCCTGATCACCGGAGTGATGGGCGCCTTCATCTGGGAATACGTGGAGCGCAATCGCCAAGAGGGAGCGATGAACGTGTCGGTGAAGCCGATGGTTCTTGAGAACCAATAGCGTGAGGCGGCTGTGTCGAGAGTCAAGATTGCCTATGTCGCTCACTATACGGGGGGAGGGTCGGCTTCGGTCCTGCAGACCCTTGTCACCCATCTGGACCGGGAGCGTTTCGAGCCCACGGTTCTGTTTCACCGGGTGAAGAACCCCTCTCTGGTTGAGGAACTGGAGGCGGCAGGAAACGAAGTACGTGTGTTGACAGCATCCCTGCCAATGGGCGGGGATGGGGGAGTCTACCCCCTGGCAGATCTGCGGCGACGAACCCGGCACAACGAGGGTCTAGCGGGAGTGCGCCGGCTTGGGCGGTCGGTGCGGGAAGTGGTTCGCCGTGACCGCCATTGGCTCCTTCCCCTGGCCCAGGCCCTGCGAGAGTTAGCACCTCACATCGTTCATTGCAACAATGGCCTCCGGCGCCACCGGCTCGACATCTGGCTGTGCCATCAGTTAGGTATCCCGACGATCTGTCATGTGCAGAACTTCGAGACGCTCTCGGCCCTGGAACGACTGGTCGCCCGCGGAGTCTGGCGGTTCGTCTACATTTCGGAAGCTGTGGCGCGGGAGCATCAACGGCAGGGGGTGCCGCCGGAACGGGGGGTTGTTGTGCCCAATGCTGTTTCACTGCCCAATGAGCCTTCTCCCGATGCCATCGTCGCTTTGCGGGCGGCTTTGGGCTGCACGTCGGAACATTTCGTGGTGGCCCACGTGGGGCGCCTGGTCCGTTGGAAAGGACAAGATGTCTTTCTACAGGCCCTTGCGCGTCTTCACGGGGAGATCCCCGGGCTGCGAGCCTGGGTGATCGGAGAAGCAGACGCGAACACAGATAGCCAGGCCTTTGCCCGCTCGCTGCACGAGATGGCCCGCAGCCTGGGAATCGCCGATCAAGCGGTATTCACCGGACATCGGAAGGATGCGCTGGACCTCATGGCTTCCGCCGATGTGGTAGTGCACAGCTCAGTCAAGCCGGAGCCGTTCGGTCTGGTGATTATAGAAGGAATGGCGGCCGGGCGGCCGGTGATTGCCTCGTCAGCAGGGGCAGGAGAAGAAATCGTTGAGAACAATGTAACCGGCCTCCTGGTACCACCAGGAGACGCGGAAGCGTTAGCTACAGCAATTCGAACGCTGGCTAGGAATCCGGAGCTAAGAGTGTGCATGGGGGAGGAGGCCCGTCGCCGCGTAGCTCAGCATTTCAGCATAGAGCGCTACGTCACCAGACTGGAAAGTCTGTATCTCGAGGGCCTTAAGCTTGAGCCTCAAGCCAGACGTTTGCAGTTGATTCGTTGATCAAAGGTGCACAGATGCAAGTTCTGCGACCTGGTACCATCCGTCGGCAAGTAGGGACTTATTTGGTCTCGCTCAGGACCGGAGAAGCTGCGGTCCAAGACGTGCTAGCCAAGTATGATGTTGGTAATCCTATGCGCTGTCGCCGTTCCGCAGGCGGGCAGCGCAGCCAAACATGGCTGATCTCCACGGACAGGGGGCGATATGCTCTCAAGCAATATCCAGACACGTTGGACGTCCTCGCTGTGGAATTCGAACATGCTCTACTCGAGTACCTGCAGCAAGCCCGATTTCCCGCCCCACATCTGGTGCATACCCGGCAGGGGAAGACCTGGCTTGTACAGGATGGCAAACTATACGCCTGCTTTGAGTTCTTGAATGGCTTTCGCTACAGCGACTATTTTTTCTTCCCTTCATCAAGCCAGGCCCGGTACCTGGTCCAGGCAGCTCAGATGCTCGCCGAGTACCACCGCCTGGTAGCGGATTTCGTGCCGCCAGGCCGCAAGGTGGACGGCTTCAAGGCGTATAGCCGTCAGCGCTGGCATGGTAAAGAGTGGTATCTTGAAGAAATGGAGGCTTGTCGAGAAGCCTTAGAGAACCATCTAGCAGAGCACGAATGGTGGACTCGCTGGACAGGGATTCGCTCTCGTCTCGCCACTTTGTGGGATGAATTAGAGGGCATGGATGCTGCTCCCATACCTGCTCTCCCAATCCACGGCGATTATGGTCCCTACAATCTGCTTTACCGCAATGGGCAACTTACAGCGGTACTAGACTTCGAGTGTGCCCACCTGGACTGGCGGCTTACAGAGGTCATGTCTGCCACTGTACGCTTCGCCAGCAGGCGAGGGGGCGGGCTCGATGTCTTTCGTGCCCGGCAGTTCCTGCGAGCGTATAACGACGTTAATCCTTTGACTACCGAGGAGCGGCGTGTTGCTCCCCAGCTATTTGAGCTTTCACGATTGCGTAACTTGATCAAAGCACTAATCCGGTTTCGGGAGCAAGGGACAGCGTCATCGCTCGCGACAGTCGGGCGGATGCTAGCATGGGCGGACCAAGCGGCGATATGGGAGCCCCTCTTGAAGGAGATTGTCGGATGAGCCTTTACGGGAAGACCTACCGGGGGCTCTGGCGTCTGCGGGCAGGGCGGACGGGGCAAGAGATCTTCGGGCAGGCAGCAGCGATGGTGGCACGGGAGCATCTTCCAGCCGATGCGGTAACGGCATACCAGTTGGAGCGGCTGCGAGCTCTTTTGAAGCATGCCTACCGTCAGGTTCCTTTCTGGCGAGACAGAATGGACGAAGCAGGACTGGACCCGACAAGGATCGCCAGTTTGGAGGAGTTGGCTCTCCTGCCACCTCTTACGAAGGAGGAGGTCCGTAAACACGGAAAGGAATTGGTTGCCGAGTCCTATCGGGACGGGCGAGCGCGGGCCAACGTGACCGGTGGGTCAACCGGTGAACCGCTCCGGTTTTGGCTGGACGATGTTCAGGCTAATTTATCTCGGGCGGCGAAGCTTCGATACCGACGGTGGTATGGACATGGCTTTGGAGAACGAGTGCTCTATCTCTGGGGAGCTCACCGCGATACGGCGGTGCGTGGGTTGCGCGGATGGCTGAGACGTAGGCTGCGGCAGGAACGATGGGTCAATGCGTTCCATCTGACCCCCGAAGAGATGTCGGCACTGGTTAAAACGCTGAATCGGTGGCGTCCCAGCCTGATCGTCGCCTATCCCTCAGCCCTGCAGGCCTTCGCCCGGTTTATGCGCCAGAGGGGACTTTCCGTGTATGCGCCGCAGGCCATAGAATGCTCGGCGGAGAAGCTCTGGCCTGAACAACGTCTGGAGATCGAAGCTGTCCTGCAGGCACCGGTGTTCGACGTGTACGGATCCCGGGAGTTCGGTACCATTGCCGCCGAATGTCCCTCCCATGAGGGACTGCACATCTTCAACGATTTACACATTGTTGAAGTGGTCCACGATGGTCATCCGGCCCAGCCCGGGGAGGTTGGCGAGATCCTGGTCACCTGCCTGACCAATTACGCCATGCCCTTCATCCGATATCGCATCGGCGACCTGGGGATTCTATCCGGAGAACAGTGCTCCTGTGGCCGCACGCTCCCTCTTTTCAAAGAGGTGGTGGGTCGGTCAAACGCAGTTCTCTCCCTCCCGGACGGGACGGTGGTTCATGGAGCTTTCTTTTCCTACTTCTTTTATCACCAACCTGGTGTGGAGCGATACCGCGTGCGGCAACGCGCAAAGACATCGGTGGAAGTGTTGGTTCAAGGGGATCACTTGCTCACCACCGAGCGTCTGGCGCAAATGGAACAGGAGCTTGAGCATCGGTTGGGAGGGCAAATCCAGGTCCATTGCCATCGAGTCGAGCAGATTGACCCGCTACCTTCAGGCAAACTCGGGTATCTGCTCTCCGAAGTAGCGGTGGATTTCGTGAACATTCCCTCTGAGCACAAAGACCCGAGGCAGTGAGGGAGAGCACCAAGACAAAAGGCGAAAGAGGTGTGAGATGAATTTTATGGAGAGTCGTCTGCGTGTAATCCATATACCACGACCAATCATCACAGGGGGAATTGGGTTGACCACCATCGGGTTAGGTCTGGGCCTAGGATGGAGCCTCACCCAGCCAGCCAGCTCGATGATTGTGTCAGTGTGGGCTGCACTGCTCTATCTGTTCTTCCTCGTACGAACGCCTTACCAAGGCATGCTCATGTGGCTAGTGCTGTACCCCTTCACTGAGACCAACATCAACATCCCCCTTGGGGCCGGGCTTCCCGACCTCTCACCCACCCGCCTTTCGGTAGCTTGGCTCAGCACGATGTTGCTGGCCCAGGCTGCGGTGGGGAAGCGCCATTTCCCACGGCTGACCAAGGTGGATGTATGGGCGCTTCTTTTCGTGATGGGAGTGGGAGCCTCCGTCTTCGCCAGCTCAGACCCGATCAGCGCAGCAAAAGCGGTGTTGGACCTCATCCTGATCCCTATACTGATCTACTACATTGCCAAGAACCTGATACAGAATCGTCGGGACTTGGATCGTTTCTTCGACATTCTCTTGATCATAGCTATGTACTCGGCAGCCGTCATGTTTTATGAACACCGCACTGGCCAAGTAATCTTTTACCATAAGCAGTTTTCGATGGAGAGTCTGTATTACTCCGAGGGCATCCGAATCGTACGAAGCCTGTGGGGAGGACCCCACGTCTTTGGTTCCATCTACACAATGGCGATCCCGATAACTTTCTACCGCTTTCTGCGCACCTCCAAGGGATTAGCCCGATGGCTTTACGGAGCATTGATGGGAGTATTGCTGATAGGCTTGTTTCTGACATATAAACGAGCAGCCTGGGTGTCCGCACTGATCAGTTTTATCGTAATGGCTCCCTTCTTTCCAGCCTTCCGCCGTCTATTTCTGCTACTGATTATCATAGCCAGTATCCCGTTGGCTATCTACTGGGACCAACTCAGCCAGACAGACCTGGTGCAGGAACGAGTGAACACCCGCGTCGACACGCTAAACGGCCGCACTTACCGCTGGCAAGCAGCCATTGATTTATGGAAGCAAAGCCCAATTCTAGGGCACGGTTTCCGGCGTTTCGACGATCTTTCAGGGTATCAGGCTGTGGAAAACTACTATCTGCACATACTGGTTTCAGCCGGGCTGGTCGGTTTCGTGCCTTTTCTGTGCTTTCTTTTGCTGGTGATCCGCGAAAGCGTGAAGATTTATCGGCGGACCCCCACTGTGCCTGGCCTCTGGGTGGACCAGAATTTGATCGCTGTGTTTTGGGGAGCTGCTTCCACATATCTGGTCAAAGCGATGACAGGAGCACAAGGGACCGCGATCGTCAACATTCTCTTCTACATGTTAATCGGAGCCGTGGTGGGATCGCAAGGGGAAGCGCTTCATGCTTCCGATGAGAGCATACCCTTGAGAGGAACAGGATGAATCTCAAGATTATGATGGTGACAGGAGGCCAGCTAGTGCCTTCTCCCCATGACCTACCAGTGGGCGGGGCGGCGCTGCAGGCTATCCAACTAAGCCAGGCTCTGCAGACTCGCGGTGTACACGTATGCATTGCCGCACCGCGCACGCACTTTCGAACTCCCCCTAGAACTATGGTGAAGGGAGTGCCGGTCTGGTATGTCCCTACCCTACGTTGGTTGTTATGGCGCCGAGGCCTACGCCGGATAGGGGCTTTGGTGCATGTCGCCGCAATGACTCTCTTTCTATCTCGTTATGCTTGCTCTTATGATGTGATCCATGTTCATTCCGCGTCTCTCTCGGCTGTGGCAGGCGTATTAGCAGGCAGACGGCTGAGCAAGCCTATCGTGATCAAGGTCATGAATAGTGGCCCGCGAAACGACATCTTGCTCTTGCGAACTGCCAGTGGACTACCCGGTGCGGGGTCTATGGCTGCCTATCTGAGGCATGCCACCCGAGTGGTAGCCCTCAACAGAGCCGCCATTGCTGAGTTGCAAGATATGGGATTCGCCCGCGAGCAAATTGTTCATATTCCTAATGGTGTGGATGCAGTTCGTATTTCCCCAATCACCCAGTACCGAATAGAGGGACCGATCCGCGTCCTCTACATCGGGCGGTTACACCCAACCAAGGGAGTACAAACCCTCATCGCAGCCATCGCCCTATGTAGACAGTTCAGTTCCCTTTCTCAGTGGCGCCTTACGCTAGTAGGAGATGGCCCCCAGCGTCCGATACTGGTACAGCAGGCGCGTTCTCTCTCGCTAACAGATCATGTTGAATTCGTTGGGCAGGTAAATGACGTGGTGGATTACCTGCATCAGGCTCATATCTTTGTGCTGCCTTCCAATTCCGAAGGCATCTCCAATGCCTTGCTGGAAGCAATGGCAGCTGGCCTTCCCTGCGTTGCCACCGACAACGCTGGTAATATGCAGGTACTTACCCACGGCGAGGACGGCCTTATGGTACCCGTCGGCGATGAGATGGCATTAGCCAAAGCGCTTGTAGAGCTGGGAGCCGATGAGGCTCTGCGTGCCCGCCTAGGACGGCAGGCGCGACGGACAGTGGAGCGGCGCTTCCATATCAAGCGCGTCGCAGAACAATATCTCGATCTTTACCACCAAATCCTAGAGGAACGCAATGCCCGGCATAGTTTGTCTCCGGTTAACAACCGATAGCCAGCCTTCTGACCTTGCGTCCACCATCTCTCGCATCTGCGGAGCGATGCGACATGCTCCATGGCACCATGTGGAAACGGAGGTAGTGGGGCCTGTAGCACTGGGCCGCGTGAGCTTGCGCATTTTCAACCCCTCTGCCCAACCCCTTCTCTACACCGATAACTCGATCGGCTCTGATAAGTCAATTGCCCTGGTGATGGATGGAGAACTGCATACCATTCTCCCTGGAAAACCGGTCCACATCCCTGGGCACAACGATGCTGAGGTTATAATGCATCTATACCGCACAAGGGGAGCGAATGCGCTAAGCAGCCTTCAAGGCTCCTTTAGTCTGATTTTATGGGACGGCTGGGCAGAGTGTCTGGTGGCCCTAACTGACCGTTATGCCACACGCCCACTGTATTACGCCTATACGTCGAAGGGGCTAGTCATAGCCTCCGAGGTAGAAGGTATACTGGCGGCTGGACTTGTGCCCAAACAGGTTAATGAGCAAGCTGTAATCGAGTTTTTCACCTTCCGCCATCCTTTGGGAGATAAGACACTGGTAGAGGGAGTCCGTATTCTGCCACCGGCCGCCTGCTTGATATGGAGAGGGGGAGCTCTGCGGGTAGAGCGGTATTGGGATCTCTCGTTCCCTTCCACTCAGACTCATAACCTGAAATGGTACGTGGATCGGACTGCTCCGTTGTTGGAGCGCGCTATAGCTAAACAGGTGAAGAAGCCAGTAACTGGCATATCTCTCAGCGGTGGCTTGGACTCAAGGCTTCTGGCTGGAGTCGCTGCTGCATATACATCAGCACTGCACACCTTTACGAACGGACGCCCCGGCTGCCCTGACCACCGTTACGCACAGCAGGTGGCCAGCTTGGTGGGAAGTGTGCACCACACCATCCAAATGGCACCAGATTTTCTTGCTCGCGCCGCGTCTCTGGGGGTGCGGCTGACGGATGGGTTGATGACCTGTTTGGATTTCTATTCTCTGAATACTGCCCCGGTGGCTCGCGAGACAGAGGTAGGCGCGTTGATGTTCGGCCTTGCTGGCCCCTTAGGAGGCATCGCCTTACGCCGTTCAGTGTTGCAGGCTTCGAGTGACGAGTCCGTCAGTGGGATCTATCGCCGGTTTGGTGTGTATATTTCCGAGACACTCCAAAAGCATGTGCTGACGCCAGAATTCTTCCGGCACGTAGAGATGGGCCCTCAGGAGGCCTTGAAGCAAGCGTTGGAACCGGTTCTGGATTATCCGGCTTCATATCAGGCAGAGTTCTTCAGCTATCGCTATCGCCTGCCACGCACCAGCTTTTATGGTCCGACCCTGGTGCGCAATTGGGTGGAAGTTCGTCTTCCTTACTACGATTACGCATTCTATGATGCCGTGAGTCGGGTGCCTCCGGAAATACGATCAGGCCGTAAGCTTCAGATAGCCCTGCTTAAGACCCTTGCGCCAGCTCTGGCGCGGGTGCCTTGGACATACACCAACTTGCCGGTTCATTGGAGCATGCCGACCATAGCGCTGATTCAGCGAGGGCGGCGGCGTCTGCACCGGGAGATCAGTTTCCGGACTCGAGGAATGATCCCCCCTCCGGCGGCCGAGGGTCAGGCCAGTTACGCGGCGTGGTTTCGCGGTCCGCTTCACAATTGGCTGGAAGAGATGCTACTGGGCCAGCGAACGATAGACCGGGGTCATTACAACCCCACGGCGCTTCGTACAATGGTAGATCAGCATATGGCTGGTGTGCGTGATTATTCGCTGCAGTTTGGCTTGTTGATCACGTTTGAGTTGTGGAATAGACTGTTCATAGACGGCGACAAGCTGCCCGCAATAGAGAGGTAAGGAGAGATAGACTTGCCCGGTCGGCCCGCAGTCCGGCCCACGCCGAACTGGGTACTATTATCGCCGGGACCCCTGATTCCCGCAAGTACCTCATCCAGTTGTTAAAGTGCTAGCGGACCGTAAAGGTATTATGTGCTAAGGAAAGGAAGTGACCTTGGGAAACAGTGTTAGGCGTTTCTGGTTACGCTGCCAGCGTTTTGTTGGGCATGGCCCGACTTACGCCCTGACCTATGCCCGTTGGCGCAGCCGTCGCCTGGCGGAGCGCATCTGGCAACGGTTCTCCCCTCCAGCCTGGCCCTTGCCGCCTGCCTTGCCCATCCCCGGCCTGGAGTCCTTACCTTCCCCGGTGGAGATGGGGCCACTGCTGGCTGCCTACCTAACCCAGCGCGAACGCCCCCGCTTCCACTTCTCCCCGTCAGAGGCTGCCGCTATCGCACACAAGGTCCTCCCTGACCAGCAAAGACGGACCGTGGAGGCGGCCCAGGCACTGCTCCACGGTGAGCATACCTACCGGAGTATCACAGTTGTGTTCCAGGACCTTCCCGACTGGCGTCACACGCCCCAGGGCTCCGCCGATTGGCGCTGGGATCTGAACCGCCACTTCTGGTTGCTTACCCTGGCTCGCGCCCGGCATTACACCGGCGATGAGGCTTTCGCCCGCCACGCCGCCCTGCTGTTGCAGCACTGGATGGAACACAACCCTCCAGATGTGCGCAACCCAGCGTGGCGCCCATTTGAGGTGGGAGTACGGCTCGGCGTATGGACCTGGGCAGCCTTTCTGCTGGCCCAGGCTCCCCCGTTCGTGCAGGAGGGGCTGGGATGCTTGTGGCAGGGGTTGCGTGCTCAGGCCCGTTACCTTCGCCGCCACCTGGAGCGGCACGTCGTCAACAACCACCTGCTGCTCGAGGCCAAATCACTGGCTATGGTCGGCTTGCTCTTCCCTGAACTTCCGGAGGCCGCGATCTGGTTGGAGGAGGGGCTGGAGACCCTCTGGGCTCAGGTCCGCCGCCAGTTCCACCCAGATGGGGTACATGCCGAGCAGGCTACCCAATACCACGCCCTCTGCACGGGAGATCTGTGGGAGATGATTCGCCTATTGGAATACAACGGCGTCTCTGTCCCGGCCGATGTGCGGTCCCGCTGGGAGGCAGCCGTGCACTTCCAGGCCGCTATCGTCAGGCCCGATGGAAGTATTCCGCTCTTTGGCGACTCTGCGCGTCACGACCCGCACCGTCGCTTCGACGCCCGCTGGGCCTTGCCTGAGACACGACCAACCGGGGAACCGGATGAGGAGACGCGCTGGCTGCTGGGTGTCAACCTCCTTCCGAAGGAACGCGGGATTGCCCCCGAATCCGAGACGTTCCCCGAGGGGGGGTACGTGGTGATGCAAGACCCAAACCACCATCTGGTGCTGGATTGCGGCCCCTTCGGCGATCCGGTGGTACCCTCCCACGCCCACGCCGACGCGCTCAGCTTTGAGCTATGGGCTTGCGGCCAGACCCTTCTCACCGACAGCGGCGGTTATACCTACCATGCCCCTCCTGAGTGGCGGGCCTACTTTCGAGGCACAAGGGCCCACAATACCGTCGTCGTGGACGGGGAGGATCAATCAGTGCTGCTGGGCCGACGGGAGGTGGCCCGCCCGGCTCAAGCGTGGCTGAAGCGATGGTCTTCTACGCCCTATGCGGACTGGGCCGTGGCAGAGCACGACGGCTACACTCGCCTTCCGGATCCGGTTCTCCATCAGCGGCAGATCCTGTTCCTCGGTAAGGGAGAAGATCCCGACGAGGCCTACTGGCTGCTGGTGGATACGTTTAAAGGAGCTTCCGCCCATCGGCTGAACTGGCACTTCCATCTCCCTCCCGGTGCTCGGTGGTCCTGGGGGCCGGAGAGAAGGTCGCTGTGGACGCGCGCCGAGGGGGCAGGATTGGCGATCCTCCCTGGGGACCTTGCGGATCTGCAGGCTCAGGTGGTGGAGGGGCAGCTCTCGCCGCCGTTGGGGTGGGTGTCGTTGGAGTCGGGACAAAAGGACCCTGCCCCCACATTGGTGCTGATATACGAGGGGGACCTGCCGGTACATCTGCCGGTCCTGTTGATGCCCTATCGCTCGGATGCTTTGGAAAGACTCGTCTGGCAAACACAGGTGCTTGGTGGCAAGGAGCTTGTAGTCAACTTGACAACCCCCCGTTTCTACGATCGGCTTGTCCTTACGCTAGAAGGAGAAATTGCACTGCTCCGCCTCCCGCCACTAACGGCTCGCGCACGGGGCGTATGGATGCGCAACTCGCCAGGGCGACCGCCTAGAGCATTGGTCTGGGAGCCCAGGGCTATCTACAGCGGTGATCAATTAGTATGGGTGGGCGAGGCTCCCTGGATCCTCCTGCTCCGTCGGGGCGGGAGATGGGAGGTGGACGGGGTCGAGGCCGGAGAATTATCTTCAGAGGAAGTGACCCAAGAGGAAGCGATATGCATGTCGTCTATCTGATCGGCTGTTATCCATCCATTACCCTGACCTTCATCGAGCGGGAGATTTGCGCTCTGGAAGAGCAGGGAGTCTCTATTAACATTATCTCGATGGTGCGCCCCCAGGAGGATGAGGTCTTGGAAGAGGCTCGCTGGCGGATACCCCATATCTTCTACACCCGCCCGGTCCGTCCTGCGTTGCTCCTGCGGGCATTGGCTCGCCACGCTCTCACGGCTCCGGTCACATTCTGGAGCACCTTCGCCTGGTTGTTGACTCGTCCTCATCCTTCCCTGCACGCCCGTTTGAAGACGGTGCTCCATTTTGCCCAGGGGGTATACGTGGCCGAGTATCTGCGGAGACGAGGGGGTGACCATCTCCATGCCCACTTCGCCGATCGTGCCACCGTTATCGCCCTCGTCGCCTCCCGTCTGTTGGGGCTCTCCTTCAGCTTCACCGCTCATGCGAAGGACATCTACGCCGAGGATGTATTTCTGGCGGACAAGGTCGCTGAATCCGCCTTCGTTGTCACTTGTACAGAGGCTAATGCGTCTTACCTGCGACAGATTGCTTCGTCACCGGAGAAGATCTACAGGTCGTATCACGGGTTACCCCTTTCCCAGCTTCCCTTTCGCGTCTCGGAGCCCCAAACAGTCCCGCTTATCCTAAGCGTAGGGAGGCTGGTAGAGAAGAAGGGCTTTTCTCATCTGCTGGACGCGTGTGCTATTCTGCGTGATAGAGGGATTGCCTTCCACTGCATGATCATCGGTGAAGGGCCAGAGCGAACGAGATTAGAGCGCCAACGGGCTCTATTGGGGCTGAATGATCTTGTCTCTCTGCCAGGCAGCCAACCCTTCGCCGAAGTTGTTACAGCAATGCGTTGCGCCGCTGTCTTCGTCCAGCCCAGCGTCATTGCGCAGAATAACGACCGCGACGGCATTCCCAATGTGGTCCTAGAGGCAATGGCGATGGGAGTGCCGATCGTTTCCACGGAAGTATCGGCCATTCCTGAGGTGGTGCAGCATGATGTAACAGGCCTATTGGTTCCTCAGCGAGATGCCGTTGCCTTGGCGGAGGCGCTGGCCCGACTGTTGAGCGATGCTGCTCTGCGGGCACACCTTGTCCGTCAAGCTCGCCGGTTGGTGCAAGCAAATTTCGACGTTGGTCGAAACGTCGTTCAGTTGCGAGAGTTGTTCGCTGAGAGCATCGCCCAACGGTCATCGGTCTTGCAAGCTCCTATTGTGTTACCGGGGTAAACACCTATGTCACGCGACGGTGTTCTTCAATCCCTTCCGATCTGGCTCATCCGGATAACTGCCATGGTAGCAGGGTTCGCCTCGGGCATCTACGGCCTGCGGCTTTGGCGGCAGGTGCGGCTGTTGCAGACCACCCTTCGCCGCCAACGGGTCTTCGACGACGACTTCCACAGTCCCCGGCTGGGGCGTTACTACTACAGCTACTTCCCCAGCTACGGGCAGCCAGAATTCCATCCCCCTGAGGTGGACGAGCAAGGGATCCCAGTGAACGATTACCGTCGGAAGCTGCTGATCCGGGGGGTGCACGAGCGGACTTATAATCCGCTCACCGTATCCCATTGGGTGCTGGGGGCCTACGACGATTGGCTACGTGAAGGCGATCCTCGTGATTACGAACTGTTCCTGCGACGAGCCGACTGGCTGGTGGAGCATCAGGCGGTGCGGGATGGAGCCGGTTGGTGGTACTACACCGTGCCCTGGGGGCCGCCCTACAACGTTCGGCCCCCCTGGGCTTCAGCAATGGCCCAGGGGTTTGCTCTCTCCGGCCTGATGCGCGCCTGGCAAGAAACGGAGAATCCTGCCTATCGCCGAGCTGCTGATCTGGCTTTGAAGAGCTTCGAGGTGAGTGTAGAGGAGGGAGGGATTGTTTCCCGCGATGAGTGGGGCAACGTTTTCTACGAAGAAGTGCCCAGCCGGCCGCCCCACCACATCCTCAATGGCCATATCCTCGCC
>JACIWR010000179.1 GCA_014360845.1 Anaerolineae bacterium | reverse complement strand
GCCGACATTCTGGCCGTGCCCTACACCGATTTCGGCTGGCTGGAGCGACTGACAGAGCCGGTATCATTGCGCCATCACCTGGAACAAATCATCCGCGCCAGCCTGGAAGCCCTTTGGAACACCATGCTGCGAGAGCCTACCCGCTTCTACGCCATGCCCGCAGAGCAACGTTCCTTGTTCCGCGCCCTGGTCGAACTCTATCACCCTGCGCTGCTGACCCCTTATCGGATTTTGCACCATCTGCGCGCAACGGGCGCTCTCTCCCCAGATAGCCCCGCCGACATCCAGGCCATCGAGCAAGCCATCCAGGAACGGCGCTTGAGCCAGGTATTGTCTCTGCCCGACGTCTCTGCCCCCAACTCGGCCCGCGTTTGGATAGACTTGATAGACACCTACCCCCTGCCCCCGCCCACGACAGACGCCACCCACCTCCTTGTTGACGAAATAACCGTCCTGGCCCGGGCCCTCGGCGCTCGCGCTGTGTATGTCCTCTTCGACGGCATTGATGAGCACTTTCTCACCGCCGAGAACCCCGACTTCCTGACCGAGGTCATCACGCCCCTCACCCGTGAGCTGCGAGTGCTCCACCGCCGTCCTCACACTTCCTCTTCGGACCTGAAACCGGGGCTGGTTTTCAAATTCTTCTTACCTCGCGCCCTCCACGCCCCGTTTCGCGAGCAGAAAATATACCGCACCGACCTGCTCTCCAGTTGGTGCATCGAGTGGTCAGACGAAGGACTGAGCGAGCTGCTACAGGCTCGCCTGAAAGCCTTTAGTGCCGGCAGAATCCAAAGCCTGGACCAACTGGCCGACAACGAGAGCAAGGGCAAACTCGATCAGTGGCTGGTCGAGCGGGCCTATGGCCTGCCACGTAACATGCTTCAGCTAGGCCACCTGCTTCTGGAATACCACTGCCAGCAGAACCCCGACCCCACCAGCGAGTTGAACTACCGCCTGCTGCCAGAAGTCGAACAGGCCTTCGAGCAACGCTTTGGGCGACTGATCCCACCCCTGCGCGTGGACGCCACCCGACGGCAGGTCCTCATCGGCGAAAGCCCGGTGGAAGGGCTCACGGAACGAGAATTCGACTTCCTCAACTTCCTTTACCAGACGCCCGGCGTCTTCCGCAATCGCCAGGAGATATACACCGCCCTCTACCCCGAGGAGCAATTCGTGGCCGATGAGGCCATAGATTCCATGGTCTCACGCCTGCGCAAGAAGATCGAGCGCGATCCCAAGAGACCGGCCTTCTTGCGCACCAAACGGGGCGGGGGGTACGCACTGTTTCACACGGCAGAGCAAAAGCAATAGGTCGGGTAACCAACCCAAGGCTTTTCAATATTCTAATTCTAACGCAGGCCAGGTGACAGTCACCTTTTCGGCCCGGGAGGCTCGCAAAAGATGGCAAGATACGGCTCCCTGAGCGTCTTTCTCACCAGCAGATCGGGATGACTGTCACCTGGGTCAATTCTTTGAAAAGCCCTATAACCAACCCAACCTGCTATAGCCGGGAGCAGACCATGAACGAACAAAGACGTACCGATCTGTCTACCTCACCAGGCAACGGAAGCAACCCGCGCAAAGAGCGCTGGGTGTCCATGTCAACCCTGCTCATCGCCACCACCCTGATCTTAGGCGCAGCCCTATTCCTCGCCTTCAGGCTGACCAGAGTCCCTTATGAAGAGGTCCGACACACCGAGGAAATCAACCTGGAAGGCGGAGGCAAGGTGCACATCATCTACCCGCGACTCCTGGGCTGGCGCGAAAGCGGGGTCAACCCCGAAAAGCGCATCACCGTCAGCGTCCGAGAGACCACGAGTGCTACAACTCCGGTCACTCTGGTCATCATCCCCCCTGAACGCGGGCCGCGCCTGGTATCCGCCCAGGGAGAACCCCTCGACGGACGCGTGCCCATCTCCCCCACGAATAGCGCAGTCCACGAGACCGACCTGTACCTCCAGCTACTGGACCTGGATGCCCCGCCGCCCTGGGAGTTTCAGGTAAAAATCATCCCTCCCATAGCCCAACCCCAACCTCTCATCATCGCCCGTGAGTCGTGGCCGGCAGGAGTACTGCGCCGGGCATACAACTCAATACCCTGGGGCACCTACCTGGTCGCTGTGCTGGCCCTGGTCGGCACCGGCCTGCGCTGGCTGTGGGGACGCCATCAGGCAGCGCACAAAATCATTGACCAACAAACCGAACAAGAACTGCTCCGGGCCATCAGGCAGAAGGACGAGAGCGGACAGCGCACCGCTGTTCAGAAAATCAAAGACAACTACGAGAGATACTGGCGCGAGGGATACGTCCTTGGCCTGCGCATACCGCGCCAGAAAGCGCTGGAGGCCGGCTATCACCTGGCCTGCGCCCATGAAACGTTCCTGGACTTCAGCAAGGGAATAGAGGACGAACCAGAATTCGAACAGGCGCTGCAAGAGTCAGCGTGGCGAAAAGAGCGCGGTAAGCTAGAAGAAAGCTGGCAACAGGCTACAACAGGCTACGAAAAATACGGCTATGCCCAGAGATTACAGGAACTGCGCCTCGTGCTGCTCTGCTGGCTCGAAAACGACGCCACCGAAACCGACTGGCAGAAACGCGCCGCCCGCTATGGCTGGGCATCCGTGGCGGATTGTGCGCTGGACCTGCGCGATTGCCTTGTCACCGCCGAGAAACAGGGGAAACGCTTTACCCGCTGGCTGGCAGCCGACAGGTTATCCGAAATCTACCACGCCTGTGGGGATAAGAAACCCGACTTCGACGTTGAAGACGTGTTGAAGAAAGTGGCCACCGATGATGATTCATGGCGGGTCCGGAAACGGGCCGCCCTGCGCTTGATATTCGCCCAAAAAGAGCCCCCACCCACCACAGAGCTCCAGGTCCGCACCGCCACGGCCCAGCAGGTCAAGACGTGGATGAGCAACTTCGCGCGCACTTTCGGCTATCAGGCCTTCGCCAGCCTGAGCGCCGAACTCCTCGACAGGCGCGCGTTGGAGGAATCCTTCTTCGACCCCTATCACCTCCTCAGTCAACTGGCGACCATCAAGAGCTCAACCGTCGTCTACGTAGCCAAGGGCGGAGGTGCCACCACCCTGCGCACTATGCTGGCCCATCGCCTCGGAGGCAAAGACCTGGTCCTGAGCCTGACAGACTGGCCTCAGAAAGCCGACTGGTCGCTGGAGACCTATATCCGCGCGCTGGGATTAGCGGCGCAACGGCAACTGGGCCAGGCCCCCATTTTTCCCTGGCGGGGCGGCTACCAGGAGAAGCTGGATGCCCTGCTCGACCTGGCCAGTCAGCACGGCTACACGCGGGTCTGCGCTCTGGTGGATAACGCAGACAAGGGCCCTGCTGCCGCGGTGACTGACTACGCGAATCGAATACGTCCCCTTTTGGAATGCCCCGTCTTCTTCCAGCAACCCTGGCTGCGCTGGGTGCTGTTCTTGTCGGATGAACTGGAATCCCCCCTGCGCGAGACCTCAGCCGTGGAGGGCGGCTGGGTGAGCATCGTGCCCGTACGTTGGCACGGGCCAAGTCCCCCAACCGGACCAGATAGCGAACCCCTGCTGGACCTGATTGACCGGCGCTTGCAGGCCACGACCGGCGGCGACGTGAAAGGGCGCGACGCACTGATCACCCCCAAGATGGAAGGCCGACTGCGAAGCGAGATAGAGAAACTGCTGGCCTACTGGGCCAAAACTCCGCGCCAGATCGTGCGTTTCTTCGACCGCCTCTTCCAACACCGGGCGGCGCTTTTTGCGGAGGGCAAATCTCCCTACATCAACGAGCTGGACCTGGCGGCCATCATCGCCAGCATGCCCGAAGAGACCGTTCCACCAGCTTGATAAAGGAGCGACGCACTTCCGGAAGTGCGTCGCTCCTGCTGTCAGCTTTTGCCAGCTTTCTGCCAGTTAACTGCCATTCCCAAGGGGGTCACGGGTATTGACTAACGGCGCTTCCTGGGGTAAAATGGGGTAGACTTTTGCACCGAACTTTGCAGCCACTCACTTCAATTTCATGAAGAATGGTTATAAACCCTAGAAAAGTCCTAAAAATGACCCCTCGTCCTAAGTAGAGGAGGCAGCCATGCCTGATCCAATCCCATACTCAGATAAGGAGTTCGCCGACCGTCAGTCCTACATCGAAGAGGTTGACGAAGCTATCGAAGAAGGCAAAGGTCTTATCAACTTATTCGGTGTCACCGGGATAGGAAAAAGTTGGCTGCTTCAACATCTGCGTCACTTATACCAGCAGCGGGACGATGTCCCGGTGCTGTTTTTGGATTGCTTCCAACTTCCCCCGCAAGACCGCCAACAGTTCATCCTCCAGGAATTCTCCCGGCAACTGGACCAGCAAAATATCCCCGGCGAACAAGCCTCTTCCGCATCGGATCTCGTCAAGCGCCTGATAGCATTGCCCGAAACTGCCACGGTTCTTTTCCTGATAGACGCCACCGAAAGGTTGCGAGTAGACACGGAAGAGGGCCGGGACCTGGCCGCCTGGCTTCAGGAGGAATTGATTTGGGCCACCCACCAGCGAAGACGGGCGGTCACCGTGCTGGCCGGACGGGAGCCCTTCTACTGGACGCTGTACAGGCTGCGGGAGGAGGCCGACACCGAGGAGCTCGAGCCTTTCTCCCTGGACGACATTGAGGAGCTATTGACCACCCTGGACGTTGAGGAGTCACTGGCTAAATTGGTCTACCGCGAGACTTATGGCTATCCTCACGGGGTGCGCGTGCTGATTGAGGCGCAGAGAAAAGGCGAGTTGGACACCCTGAACGACAGAAAAGCAGCCGCCGAGATAATCCTCCGCGACGTCATCCGCGATCGCCTGTGCGCAGAATTCCCCGAGGAGCAACGGGACGATCTGGAGCAAATCCTCTTCATCGCCTCCCTCTTGCGCCGTTTGGACGCGGTTACCCTGAGCGATTTCGCTCAGCGCCTGGCGGCTGCGGGCGAACGGCTGCCGGAAACAAGCCAGGATAAGGGATTTTACATCAAAGCCGTGCTGGCCTTCAAAAACGCCCAACTGGTGCACTGGGATGCCGACAACCGCACCGATACCGTCGAAGAAACGGTGCGTCAAATCCTGACCACCAACCTGCGGGTGCGCCGCCCGCAGCGTTACCGCAAATGGCAATCGCTGGCCGCCGAGATGTACGAAGAGTGGATGAGAGAGTACCCTGCCAATTTCGATGTCTGGCTGACCGAATGGCTCTACCACAGCGGAGAAGCTCAGCCCGCCAGAGTGTCCAGAGCCCAGAGAGAAGAGGAAAGACGAAGCACTGTGGATCAGGTGAAAGAGTTTCTCCAGAAGGTAAAAGCCCAACCACAGATGCAGTGGGATTTGGTCAGCGTGGCGGAAAATCTGGAAATTCGCCTCTCCCGGCAAAAAGAACTACTGACTCGCGTGGTGGGAGAGGAGACGTTCAAATCCGTACGCCAGAGCGTGCGACTCTGGCAAGAGCAAGAACTGAAATTAGAATAACGGACAAGATCATCCTTAACAGCAACCCGGCACACTGAGATAGGCTCGAGGTGGCCCGCTGTCCCAGCGGTCCGCTTTCGTTTTCCAGTCAATGGGGAGGGCAACCATGGAGTTACAGTGGGGCCAATTGCGCACCAGCAAACTTATCGGTCGCAAGCGCGAGTGCGAGATGCTGCGAGCGGCTATTGAAGCAGACGGCGAACTGCGGGTGATATACGTGACGGCCCCGGCCGGCGTGGGTAAGACCCGTCTCCTGGCCGAAGTGCCTCGCCTCCGCGAGCAATGCTCTAACGTCGAGCGCACCAAAATCCTGCCCCTGCTCGATTTCTACTTCACGGATGTGCAATCCAACAGCCGCCTCGAGGAGCGTATCCAATCGCGCCTCGACCACAGACACTTCGCCCCTTATCTGGAACAGCGCGAGAAATTCGAAAAACGCCGTAAAGAAGGTTGGTTCGAAGCAGATATAGAAGAGCAGCGCGCCAAACTGGCCGAGCTGTTCATCCAAGGCTTCAACAGCTTCACCCAAGATACCCGCGCCATCTTGCGCTTCGACACCCTGGAACTGGTGCAGTACGAGCCAGACGAGGTGCAAGAGGTCTTCGGTTTGCCCGAACGAGGAGTGGAGGTGCGTAGCTGGCTGCGCACCGTGCTGCCCCAACTCAAAAATGCGGTGATCATCCTGGCTGGACGAGAAGCAGAAAAACCCCAGATTTGGGCCGAGCTGCAAGAAGCTTTCGAACCGGTGTTGGGCCCTGTTCGCCCCTTGACGGAAGCGGCCCCTGGCTCATCCCACGTCATCATGCGCCTGGACAGCTTCTCAGCCGACGAGACGGCGGATTACTTCGAGGACCTGGCGCGGGTGAACCCCCGCATTGAGCAAGCCCGGATCAGCCGCGATGACGCCCGCTCCATCCACGAAAAGACCGGCGGCGATCCCCTGAACAACGCCTTCTTCTCCGCTCTGATCGTCAAGAACGCCCGCCTGCCACAGGATATGCTGACCGCCGCTGCTCAGGACATCCAGCAACGGCTGGTCGAAGAAATGACGCGCCTGCAAGATGGCCTGGATATAGTTATTCCCTTCATGGGCTGGATGCGCAAGGGACTCAATGCCGAACTGCTGCACAACATCCTGCTCGCACGACCAGAATACCCCGACTGGAGCCTCGAGGAGTGCCAAAAGCTCCTGGATAGAGCCAAGGACCTGCCGTTTATCAAAGTACGCGAGGAGAGCGATCTCCTCTTCCTGCACGACAAAATGTACGACCTGGTGGACCAATACATCTTACCCGGAAGGTCTCCGGTGGAAAGAGAAACGGTGTGCAATGTAGCACTGGCATACCACCAAGAAGGCTCACCGGAATGGCTGTACTACAAACTCCTCCTCAATCCAGCAGAGGGATTTAGCACCTACCAGGACCTATCCGACGAGGCTATCCTGGGCTACGAATACGGACGCGCCATGCGCCTCCGCGACGAGATGTTACGCTTCTTCAGCGAAACGCTGAAAAAGCGCAGCCCGGCGGCACGACGCCCCTGGGAACGCCGCATCGCCCGCGACGCCGCTATCCGCTGGATACGCTTATATCTGGCCCAGGGCAAATTCAAGGCCGCAAAAGAGGTAAGTGACCGCATTTGGAAGCACAAGCGGCCGCCCTTCGACCGCTCCCCTGACGACCCCCTATTCACCGGCGCACTGCTGCTGAACCGTGGCGAGGCCCGAGGTTACCTCTCCGAATGGGACGAGGGACTGGAATTGCTAGACCAGGCGGTTGAGATACTCACCGCCTGGAAACCGACTCACCCCCTGGATGCCAAGCGCAGAGCTTGGCTCCTGGGCATCGCCCATCGCGACCGGGGCTACATTTACCGCTCGCTGGAGGAATACAGCAGTGCCTACGAAGAATACCGCGAGGCCATCCACTATCAAACAGAGGTGGGCGACTTAAACGAGCTGGCCAGTACCGAGAAGAACCTGGCTTTTGTATTCGCCCAACTGGGCGACTTTCACCGCGCCGACGAGTACATCACCCGCAGCCTGGACCACTTCCGGGAGACCGGCTCGCGGTGGGGTACTGCCTCCAGCCTGAATGTATTCGCCCTTATCAACACCGACAACGATCAACCCGACCGCGCCGAGCAGCCTTGCCGTGACGCCCTGGCCATGCTGAGTGAGATTGGCGATTCGCGCATGATGGGCCTGACCCTCATCACCCTGGTGCGCACTCTGCGCAAGCAGGCCCGGCGGCGCCATTACCGCTATAGCGTGGAACGGGCCGATGCCTTCTTGAAAGAGGCCGAGAAACACGCCAAAGACGCACTCCACATCTTCCGCCAAGTAGTGCCCGAACCGGCCAGAGAACTGGCCGCCATGGAGGAGCAAGCACGCCTCTACCGCGACTGGGCGGTCATCTACCGGCGGCAGGGACGAGACCAGGCTGAGATCGAACCTTACGAGAAGAAAGCCATATCCCTCTTTGAAATCCTGATCAAGAGGCTGCCACCCCAACAACTCCGCGCCCGACTCGACATCATGGAAGACCTGGCTCACCTCTACTTCGAGCGTGGCGAGCTGGACCTGGCCGAGCAATGGGTGGACCGCGCGTGGGAGGCCATTGATGAACAGTACCACCTTAAAGAAGGCGTCGGCTTCGCGGAGATAGAGCAACCGGTGCCCATCTTCTGGAATGTTTTGGGTAAACTCGCCCTGCGGCGCGGATACATCGCCCACAGGCGGGAACAGTGGGACCAGGCGGTACGGAACTGGGTTCAAGCCTTTGCCTACTTCGACAAATTCGCCCCCGATGCCGGCGCTACTGGGCCGACGGCCAGTTACATCTACCGCCTGCTTTGCGCACTGCCCGCCGAAACGCTCAACGAGCTGGCGAAAGTTTGCACCGAGGAGGAAACCGCTTACGCGATAGGTCCCACCCGAATGCGCAGGGAGATTCAGCACGCCCTGGAGGACGCCGGGGATTAGAAGCCACTTTTTACTGGCCCAAAAATGCGACGCACTTCTTAAGTGCGTCGCATTTTTGTTTAGGAAACACATCCTATTGACAGGCACCATGTTATCTGCTACAATGTAGACTGCAAGTCCAGTTGTAAAAATAGCACAATGCGCCATAAAGGCCAACGCCGCCGTTGGTCGCCGTATATCCCCACCGTATTTGTTTACCGCGTCCTGGACGTATCACTGTAGGGCAGGTTAGGCTCAGCTGATAACGCACCGCCATCTCGGATGGCAGGCCGGTGGCTCCTTGAGCTTTCCGACACGGTGATAGCCCTCAGGAGATGTCCGAAGCTCATGGGTCTACTCGCTGTAGCCGCTGCCCACTGACGGTAAACAAATACCCCACCAATCAATGAGGAGGGGAAAAATGCAAGCAAATCCGACAGAGCGAATTGAACAGCCTACTACCCAAGACCTGTGTTCAACCCTGTCTTTCTTCCTGCCCATAGCACCCCAACCTAAACCTACCGTCGAGCTCGTGCA
>JACIWR010000178.1 GCA_014360845.1 Anaerolineae bacterium | reverse complement strand
GGTCTTTTTGCTTTGGAATGGTGACTCAAGATGCTGGAGATGCCATGACTCAAGATGATCCCCTTGCCCCAAACGTTCTCAAACGCCGCATCTCGCTACCCTCCTCATTCACCACCCCCGGTGTTCGTGGAGGAGGTCATCCCTGACGACGATCTGTACTTCCTGCGCGTGCGTACCCAGGAAGGACGCCTTGAGGAAGTTCTGGTGAGCGCACAGGAGCGGTCAGCCTGTCCGGGGTGGAGCCTCTGCCCCACCAACTGGAAGCCGTCTACGAGCGGATGCTGCCCCAGGCCCGGCTGCGTTTCCTGCTGGCTGACGACCCCGGCGCTGGCAAGACCATTATGGCCGGATTGCTCATCAAAGAGCTCAAGATGCGTGGGGCCATCGAGCGGGTGCTGGTGCTGTGCCCCGCGCCGCTGACCATCCAGTGGCAGGACGAGATGCGCTCCAAGTTCGATGAAGTGTTCGAGATCATTCGCGCCGAATTGGCTAAAGATACCCTGGCTGGCAGCGGGCGACCTGGAGCGGGCGCAAACCCGAGAGTAGCTGGCCATCGGCCAGGCTGGAGACCCTCAGCTTGTTGGTTGCAGCTCGCAACATATTCGGGTATAATGTCCATAAAGTGTTGCCGGGCCTTACACCTCCGGTCTGGAGGTACCCAATGCCTATTTTACACGTGCGCAACGTCCCCGAAGAGATGTACGCTGAACTCAAGGCCCGCGCTCAGGCCGAGGGCCGTTCCTTGAGCGCTCAGGTGATCATCATGTTGGAGCAGGCACTCCGCCAACCGACCCGTCCGCAAAGCGAGGTGCTCGCTGCCTTGGATACTCGCCGCTACCGCTTCAGCCCACGAAAGGCCGGTGCGCCCTCCAGCACGGAGTTGCTCCCTCAGGATCGGTCACGATGAGCAGCGCCTACGTCGTAGACGCCAGCGTGGTGCTCAAGCTGTTCGTGGATGAAGAACTATCCGGCCAGGCGCGGGCGCTGCTGGGACGGCTGGCGCTTTCCGAACCGGATCAGTTCTTCGCGCCCGACCTGTTCCTGGCCGAGTGTGCCAGTGTGCTGTGGAAGTACGTCCAATTCTACGGCTATGATGGGGAGATAGCCCGAGCCAACCTGGCCGATCTGTCCGATCTGGCCATTCAGACGGTGTCCGTGGCCAGCCTGTTTCAGGAAGCCTTTGAGATTAGCTGCCGACTGAACATCGCTGTGTACGACGCCTGTTACGTAGCATTGGCCGAGGGCCTGGGATGTCCGCTGGTGACAGCAGACGAGATATTGGCCCGACGGTTGGCCGGGGAAGGGTTAGCGGCGCTCTATCTGGGCGATTTGCCCTGCATGATAAACAGGCCGGCGGTTGACAGCGAACAATAATGATGTATAATATGATGTATACATTCGGGGCTAATGAGGAGGTATCGGCGATGACCCGCATGGTTCGCAAACAAATCTATATCGAACCTCAGCAAGAGACATTGCTCAAGCGACTGGCCCGAATGACAGGTGTGACAGAAGCAGAGATTATTCGCCGCGCCATTGAGCAGCAGGCCAGGACCATCCTTTTTCCCCACCGTGACCTGAGCGCGTGGCAGGAAGAGAGGGCCTTTATTAATCACTTGATCCAACAAGGCTCTGTGCCTGGAGGAAGGACCTGGCATCGGGAGGACCTGTATGAGCGCTAGCGAAGCTTCGCCTCAAACCGACCAGTTTATCTCACGCCAAGTCGCAAAGGGCGCAGAGTTTTTATTTTTCTCTGTGTTCCTTCGGCTGCGCTCAGGACAAGTCTCAGCGTCTCGGCGGTGAAAACTTAACCCATTTGTCGAGATTTGAGGTTATGAAGATGCCTGGTATTTTCATAGACACCAATGTGCTGGTCTATGCCTACGATCGGTCTGAGCCGCAGAAACAGCAACAGGCCCTGCAAGTGCTGGATCGCCTGGTTACAGCCGGATTGGGTGCGATCAGTACCCAGGTTCTTTCGGAGTTCTTTGTGGCTGTGACCCGTAAGATCGCAGTTCCATTGACGGTGGATGAAGCCTATGACCGTGTTAAGAATTACCTCCAGTCATGGACGACCCTTGATCTAACCGGGATGGTTGTGTTAGAGGCCGCTCGCGGGGCGCGGGATCATCAACTTAATTTCTGGGACGCGCTGATCTGGGCAACCGCCCGGTTAAATCAGATACCGATTGTTTTCAGCGAAGATTTTCAAGCTGGGACTGTGGTTGAGGGCGTGCGGTTTGTCAACCCTTTCGCTGCGGATTTTCAATTAGAGGAGTGGGTAGCATGACACGTCGCCCTTTGTTTCCCGACACCCGGCCTGAGGCCGAGCGGGTGCAGATCGAACTGCTGCGCCAGGCCCCGCCGTGGCGTAAATTGCACCTGGTCGGCCAGATGAATCAAACGGTGCGCACCTTGGCCCTCAGCGGCCTGCGCCAGCGCTATCCCCAGGCCACGCCGGAGGAACTGCGCCGCCGCCTGGCCGATCTGGTGCTGGGCCCGGCCCTGGCCGCCCAGGTATACGGCCCCCTGGCGAGACAGGAGCAGTCTGATGCTCTCTGAACCCATTGCGGTGACCTTGCTGGTGACGGATGCGCTGGAGGCCCTGGGCGTACCCTACGTGATCGGTGGCTCGCTGGCCAGCGCCGTGCACGGGGTAGTGCGGGCCACCATGGACGCAGACCTGGTGGCCGATCTGCGCCCTGAGCACGCCGAGCCGCTGGCCCGGGCCTTGGGTGACGCCTTCTATGTGGACGTCGCGGCCATTCACGACGCCATCCAGCGCCGGAGCAGCTTCAACGTCATTCATCTGGAGACGATGTTCAAAGTGGACATCTTTGTTCCCAAACAACGACCTTTCGAACAGGTGCAGTTCGAGCGCCGGGCAAGGCAGGTGGTGTCCACCGCCCCGGAGCGTACTGCCTACGTGAGCAGCGCTGAGGACATTGTCCTGGCCAAACTGGAGTGGTATCGAATGGGTGGCGAAGTGTCGGAGCGGCAGTGGCGGGATGTACTGGGGGTGCTTAAAGTGCAAGAGGACCGACTTGACCAGGCCTATCTACGGAAGTGGGCAGCCGCCCTGGGTGTGGCTGATTTGCTGGAGCGAGCTCTGGCCGAGGCAGGACAGACAGGAGAGGGACAATGACCGACCGCCGTCTCATCGAAGACTACATCCCCATCCGCGAGATCAGCGCCGAAGCCTCGCGGGAGAAGTCCATCCGCCAGGGCCACATCTCCACCCTGCACCTGTGGTGGGCGCGCCGCCGCTTGCCGACCGCCGCGCTCCACACCACCAGCGGAGCCAGCAAACCCATCGTCAGCGGCATCCCGTAGGGCGAGTAGGGGTTGCGCCGCCCCCGCTGCGGCGAGAGGAAGCGCCCGGTCACCGGATCGTAGTAGCGCCCGTCCCAGTACAGCAGCCCAAGCCCGGAATCCCACCAAGCCCCGAAGTAGCCGTAGGCGCTGGCCCCACTCCCCGATTCCTCCAGGACGGCCCCAAAGGGCTTGTAGGCGCGCACCAGGGTGAGCGTACCCCCCGCATCCGCCACCTGGCGCAGGCTGCCCTGCCCATCCTTGAGGTAGTACGACCACTGCCCGTCGAACTCGCCGATGGGCCCCTGGCCGTACAGATAGCGCCTGCTGGTCGTCCCGTCGTCAGCGACCAGCACGCGGCCCGGTTTGAGTGGGTCCGCCGTGTAGGTCGTGGTCACCGCCTGCCCGGCCACCCACATCGTCAGCCGCGTGCGCTGGCCCACGTGTACGTCGTCACCGACGCGCTTCGCCTTGAGCGGCAACGAGCCGTCGTAGGCCGCCTCCGCCAGGGGCTCGTAGCTCCCGCCAACGTAGCGCTCCACCTTCACCAGGCGGTTGAGGCCGTCCCAGGTGTAGCGCACTTGCCCGTCGGCGGGATCAGTGCCGTTGGGCGTCTGGTGGGTCAGGTTGCCGTTGGCGTCATAAGTATACCACCAAACCGTGGATTCGCCACTCACCGTGGAGGTGACGAGCTGCGAGGCGGCGTTGTAAGTATAAGTAGTGGTTTTCGTGGTGGTGATGTGCTCGCTGGCCAGGGTGACGTTGCCCACCGCGTCGTAGGCGTACTGGAAGGACTCGCCGGTGGAGTACTCGGCGGAGGTCAGGCGGTAGAGGGGATCGTAGGTATAAGTGATGACCGTGGTCTCCACCACCGGCGGTGCGGTGGCGGTGATGTAGTTGGTCCGCGTCAGCGTGTCCGTCCCGCCGGGGCCGGTGGTAGATGCTTGCCGGAAAGCAACAGGGGCAGGAATACCCCTGCCCCCAGGTGGGTGATGACGCTACCTGTGAGTCACCTGCTCACTCAGTATCTTCCGCCAAATAGTGTGCCATGCGCTCGTCAATAGCCCGAAGCACACGCTCCAAATCTTCATAAGTCATGAAATCTGGAGACATATGCGTGTTAAATATGACAAAATACTCGTCGTATTGTCCTATCATACGGCACATTGGAATGCCCCCTTGCACCGAACAAGCGAAGAAAAACCGGTCGGCGACTGAACTTTGATATGGGAGTTCAGCAGGGACAACCCAAGGCGTGTCATACTTCCCCACAGCAAAAGCAATCCTCATCTGCCGCTCGAATTCCTCAACAGCATCATTCACACTCCAAAAACGATGTACTTGCTCACCAGCAACACCACTCCATATTTGCTCGCCACCAATACCCCAAGTGTAGAAATGCAACGAGGTCCGCTCAATAGATTTCAATCCACCAAGCGGGGCCTTGGCTGGTGCGCTAGGCCCGGCGGGATCTGCTTCCCATCCTTCCGGGAATACAGATTCATCAATCAAGAGTTCCTCTATCCCAAAGCCCCGCCTCGGTGGATGGCCTCTCTCGTAAATAGCCCAGTGTTATACAACCTATACAGATTCCTAATGTTAATGCACATCCGAAAAACCATTTTCGCCATGGTCCGGCTTTCTTCACCTCCGTCATCCTCCACCTCCATCGAAGTAACCCAAGGGATATGGCCAGTATGGGTTAAAGTAAGGTTCCGAGGGTGCAGGCATATGCATCAACCTTGAGGAATACTCCCGGAGCAGATACTGGAAGTCCACTAAAGTGACATTCGTGCGGGCCCGCTCATAGAGAGCAACGCCAAGATCAACAGCCGCGAAGTCTGTTGGATCATCAAAACCCGCACTCCACCACTGGAAATTCACGTATAGATGCATCTTTATCGGCAGGCAGGGAAGAGCAGGGTGAACATTCACAAAATACTTGCCCAGTGCTTTGATTTCCTCTTCATGGGCAGGATCCGTGACCTCGGCTACACTGGCCCCAAGGTGCAGAAGGCTTGGGGAGAAGCCGGCAGCTCTACCCACGTAGCCATAATGGATGTTACCTGGCACTGAGTACTCAAACCACTCGCAACCACCGGAGGACTGACAAAGCACAATGGTTTTGCCCATTACACGGTCAATACGGTCTTTGAAATCCCAGCGGGCTCCGTCCTTCACCAGTTCACGCCACTTGTAGGCGGCAATGCCACGCAAACTGAGCTCCAAAGCCCTTGCCCCCTCTCCCAACCATCCCGCTTTCGAGATAGCCTCTGCCAGCCGGTTGAGGTTCAACATCTCCGCCACCTCTGGCCCATTAGCGTTGGCTTGCATCTCCCGCACGAGCCAATCTGTCAGATCCCGGGCATTGCGACCACGTAGCGGGGGGACGGGAGCTCGGCCCGTAGGATCGGTGAGATTGACGGCGTTGTTCTCAACGTAGACGTATGCGTGCAGGGATTGCGGCCGCAGCCAATCGCCCGGCCACACATCTTGGCTCGTGAACCTCCCCACCCCCGGCGCATACCACCGCGCCCGCAGGTACAGAAGCGCCGCATCCGCATCCCACCATTCGCCAGTGTATCCCCAGTGGCTGGCGGTGCTGCCCTCCCGCCACAGCTCCACCCCGAAGGGCGTGTACCCTCCGGCGTAGGTCACCGCTCCGCTGTCGTCGGTCCACTGGCGCACGCTGCCCAGCGCATCCCCCAGCGGATACCACCAGTCACCGGATCGCTGCTCGGCGATGAGGTCCAGGCCATGCAGGTACATCGCCCCGTCAGAAGTGGAAAGCACCTGCGCCAGCCCTGCTGCCAGGTCCCAGGTGAAGGCTGCCTCTACCCCATCTGCATTCTGCGCCACGCGCAGGCCATCGCCGTTGTAGGTGTAGACCAGTGTGGCAGTGATGTTCTGCGCCCGCACCAGCCGGTTGGCCGCATCGTAGGTGTAGGTGAAGGCGCCATCTGAGAGCAGGTTGCCGTTGTTGTCCCAAGTATACGCCACACCGTCCACACTTGTCAAGCGGTTGGCCGCGTCGTACTCGTAACTTGTTGACCCGTTACTCGTCGTCATCGCCAGCCGGTTACCCACCGCGTCATAGGCGTACGCGAAGGACTCGCCGGTGGAGTAATACGCCCCGCCCAGGCGATACAGCGGATCATACGTATAGGTGATGACCGTGGTCTCCACCACTTCCGGCGCGGTGGCGGTGATGTAGTTCGTCCTCGTCAATGTGTCCGTCCCGCCGGGGCCGGTGGCGGTGAGGGACACGGTGTACACTCCCGTGGTGGTGTAGCAGTGCACGGGATGGGTGATGGTGTCCGTCACCTCGTCGCCGAAGGCCCACTCGTAGGCGGTGATCTCGCCGCTGGACTGGTTGGTGAAGGTCACCGTCAGGGGCACGGTGCCCGAGAGCGGCGCGGCGGTGAAAAGCAAACTGGGCCGGGGAAACAATCCCGACCCGGTCTATCTTCACCAACTCAGCCTTTTGAGCCAGTATTCGCGCTTCCACTCAGCAGATGAGCTGACTGACATCATTCGGTACAAAGTTACCACGCAAATGAACAACCCAATCCCTCGATTGGAATCCTTATCATCGCTCCCATCTCGACAAAGAACGCGAAATTGTCCGATTCACCCTCCACGCACGAAAGGATAGCCTTGCCATCAGATGACCACCTATGTTCAAGTGAGCGTTTCTGAATCGGCATAAGTTTCTCCCCAGGCTTTGCCACGTACAGTATCCATGCATTTTCCGCATCATTTGACAACGAGAACGATAACCACTTGCTGTCCGGTGACCATTGTAAATCACTGCAAAGCCCACCTGCGATCATCTCCAGATCATCGCCTTCGGGCGAGATGGTGAAGCACCCAGCCTTGGTGCCACCGGTCGGAGATTCAAGGGGAAAGTCAAGAGCAAAAGCAATCTTCTGGCCGTCGGGTGACCAGGACACGTTACTGACTGCAGCATATTCACCTTCGCCCGGGGCCTCCGTTATCGGCCATATCAAGTGCCTCCCCCCATACAGGCCGGAGATGTAAATTCCTGGCTCCTCGTCTCCTTGCCAAATTGCGATGGCCAGCCGTTGTCCGTCCGGTGACCATGAAGTAGCTCCGCCTTCGCCCATATCCGTTATGTAACCGTTTGCCACGTCTGCCCAAAAGAGCCTGCCTCCGTACCCGCGGAAGGAAAGTCTGGAGCCATCCGGTGACCAGCTAGGAGAACCAAGGTAATTCAGCCGTGCCAATTCCCGAAGTTCGGACCCATCCACGTTCATCACCCAAATGCTGTTATCGGGCTGGTCGGTTGACCCCTTCCGCGCGGCCACATACGTGAAGGCCAGCTTTGTCCCGTCAGGAGACAACGTGAGATCTGTAAGACTATACCATCTCTCCGCCCATGGTTCGGTGGATGGTGTGCCGATGGCCCACCGCTGTCTGATGTCCCTGAACAACAGGGTCTTGTCAGATCCATCCAATTTCATCTTCCAGATTTCCACTGTGATGGTGTCTTCTCCTGTCGAGGCAGTCGAGTAGAAAAGTGTATACCGATCCAGCTGGACTCTATAGTCCGCCGCAACGGGAGTTGGAAGTGGGGCTAGAATGGGAGTTGTTGTGGGGAGTACTGTGGGCATACCAGGCGTGCCCGATGGCATTCTTGTTATGGTCGGGGACAATTCCAACATTGAAGTCATAGCGGGCAAGCAGGTGCTTGTCGGCGTACACGTAGCTGTTGAAGTGGCTTCCGGCGTCATAGGCAACACCGTCGGGGAACATGTTGAACCAATGGCAGCGATTATCAATGACGAAATAACCACTGCTATCTTTCTCGCAAGACCGTTTCTGTATCTCATGGCTTCTCCATCATCAATCATACCACTTCAGACTCGGATCCCATATATCCTTGTCGTCATCTACCGTACTGGCGCTGAAGAACCGGTGTATCTTATCACCTTCCAACTCTGTATATTTATCTTCTGAGGTCTCGAGGAATGAATCTAACCCTTCTCCATTCTCAGTCTTGTACTCTCCAGGCACTTTAGTGTGCGGGTGTATCTTCTCTGCACGAGCGAGTGCTACTTTGAATAATTCTTGGTCTTTTGGGCCACCACTGTTCAAAGGATCCAGGACGTCACGATTGCGCAGCCCTTGGAAGGCGTTTAGAGTAATCTGGCTGGAGTACGTACCTCCCCATCCAAGTACTCTCACCTTGGCGACCCATCCCACGTTTGCCATAGTTCTGTCGTTGCCTGGAATAGAGCCATCCGATGAGGACTTACCTTCTGCCCACATCGCCCGCGCCAGGAGCATCACAGGGTCATCTATTCCTTCCTGCCTGAAATAAGCTTCCGGTGTACCACCAGCCAGTTGGATTTCCTCTACAGTTACCTCAGCTCTCTGCTCGATGGTTGGTGTCGGAATCGGCGTACACGTCTCCGGTATCGGCGTAGGCGTGTGTGTCGGTGGCGGCGGAGTGGGGGTGGATGGCGGAGTGTAGCTCGGTGGTGGCTGCGGCGTGCTGGATGGTGTTGGCGGGAGTGTCGGCGGCACCGGAATGGTCGGCACCGGCGGCGTGGTCTCTCCTTCACACCCCACCGCCATCACGCCCACGCCTACCAGTCCCACCAGCAGCAGCCAGTGCCACCACTTGCGCCGCCGCTTCTTGCCAAAGGCCGTCGTGGCCGCCGGCTGCGGGCTC